>NZ_JADYWM010000039.1:0-6265 GCF_015864815.1 Pseudoalteromonas sp. NZS100 | reverse complement strand
TCAACATGATCATGCAGATGATCGAAATGTCTCAAATGATAATGTAGGTGATGAGCAGCATAATGAAAAAGATTGTCATCACTGCGGTCATTGCAGTGGCAGCCACTTATCTTGGATTTTAGTCAGTAATTCAAATACCACGGGCAAACTAAACATTATCAATAAAACGCCTTATCAAATTGATCAAACAAGTACCTTTCTTGAAGCGATACTTCGTCCGCCCATTTCTTAATTAGATTAATTTTTAATGACCTATTTATCCTTTAATAATGGATAAAGGTTTCGTGTTTATTAATTTTAAAATTAAGAATTTTTATGTATATATATTTAAAAAATGCAGGTTTAGTCCTGTCTTTATGTATGGCTGTGAGTTTTTCAGTTGCCACTTATGCCAAACAGAAAAGTATTTCATGGCTAGATAGTCAAATAAATAAAGATCCCGAAGTTGTTGCGGCTAAAGAGTTACTTAATGCAAGTAATCATAGAGCCAAGAGCTTAACTAAAGCCGTATATAACCCAGAGCTTGAAGCAAGCTATGAAAAAGAGGGTGATTTTGATAATTATTCTATTGGTATCAGTCAAACGATTGATTTTTGGGATAAGCAATCAGCAAATAAAAGCATTGGTGAAATTGGTGTTTATGCAAACCAGCAACAATTGTTATCTCTACTCGATTCTAAAAAGGCTAACGCTTTAACTGCAATAGTTAATTGGCAAGCAGCAAAAAAGGTGGCTCAGTTACTTTCAGTAAGAGAAAATCAATTACAAACGCTCGTTGGAATTATTGAAGATAAGCGAAAAGCAGGACTTTTAGAGCCACTTGACGCTGAACTGGTTTATTTAAACTTGTCCCAAGTTTTCAGTGAAATATCTGAGTCGCAAATTGCTTTGAAAAATGCAGAGGTAAATGTTCAGGAGTTATTGCCTGATTGGACGCCTAATACTACCAATTTGTTTTCATTTACTTTTGGAGCAACAAACTATTCATTTAACTCTCAGTGGGTTGAGGAACATCCAAAAGTTAAACTCGCTAGAGCGCAATGGAAGATAAAACAATCTAAAGCTCAACTAACCACTATGGAATCTAAAGCCAATCCAACCATTGGAGTTAACGCAGGGAAAAGTGGAGATGAAGACTTGATTGGCGTGACTTTCTCAATGCCTTTAAATATCAGAAATAACTATTCAGATACTGTTAAAGCCGCTTATTCAGAAGCAATTGCAGCAGAGGCTAACTTTCGGTCGGTTTATCGAAAGCAGTCATTTGAAGCAAAAGCTAATTATGAATCGCTTATTGTCAGTAAAAAATATTATGAGCAATGGCAAAAACTGACAAAAGGCAGATTAGATAGCAGCGAAAACTTATTAAATAAGCGCTGGGAAGCTGGTGACATTAATACTTCTGACTACTTACTTGCATTAAATCAACGTGCGGAAGGGCTTCATGCAGGAATACGTTTGGAAAATCAATTCAAGCTTGCAGAAATATCCTTCATTTTAAGTATGGGTCAGTTATCCAAATTTGAGATTTGAGCGCTTTGTTTTTTCAGTAGCGAAAAACGAAATCTTAAATTTATTAAAAATATAGGTTACAAAAATGAATACAGTAATTAGTAAAAAATTTTTAGCCGTAGTAATTAGCTGCCTGTTAGTTGGGTTTACTACAAATCATGATGCTTTTGCACAGTCGTCAGATGGAACTGGTTCTGTCACAAACGTTTCGAAACAAGAAGAAAAAGAACATCAAGATGAGCATGAACACGAAAAGGGACATGAAGAAGATAAAGGTGACCATGACGAGCACGGCCATGAAGGTGGTAATAAAGAGGGAGAAGAAGGACATGAAGAAGGTATCACTATTGATCCAAAGAAGATGTCGCTTGCTAACATTAAAGTGGAAAGTGTTAAGCCTGAATATCAATTTAGCTCCGTATATGCACCTGGCGAAATAAAAGCTAATGGCTATAAAAGTTATGTGGTATCACCACGTACAGAGTCAGTCATTATCAGTCGCCATGCAGCGCTTGGCGAGTATGTAGAAATAGGTCAGAAGTTAGTTACATTATTTAGTGAAGCAATGGCACAAGCACAAGCTGACTATTTAATCGCTTCAACCGAATGGCAACGTGTAAAAAAGCTGGGTAATAAGACGGTGAGTGAAAGTCGATTATTACAAGCTGAAACAACATACAATGCGAGCTATGGCAAGCTCATTGCTTTAGGGTTAACTGAAAAAGCAATAAATGGTATTTCTAACAAAGACATTAAAGCATTTGGACAATATGCATTAACGGCGCACCGTGAAGGTGTCGTGCTTCAAGACGACTTTATCCAAGGGCAACGTGTTGATGCTGGGGATTCAGTCATGTTGTTAGCTGATGAAAAACAACTATGGGTTGAAGCAAAAGTTTCTCCAAATAAAAAGCTAAATTTATCAATTGATTCTCCTGCGGTACTTAAATTAGAAGGCCAGAGTTACAATGCCAAAGTTATCCAAGAAGCCCATACAATTGATCCCGTAACTCGTACAAGAATTATTAGATTGGGGGTACAGAATGCTGATGATAACCTTCATTCAGGTATGTTTGTAAAAGTTTACTTTCAGTTTGCCACAAAGCAGAAAGTGATGGCTGTGCCAGAAGAAGCATTGATCCGCAGCGCAGATGGTGATTGGACCGTATTTGTCGAAGACCACCCTGGAGAATTTAAAGCTGTAGAAGTAGAACTAGGCCGAGCCTTAGGTGATTTTAGGGAAATCATTGGCCTTGATAGTGGGACGCGAATTGTAACCAAAGGCGCATTTTTTGTTGCTTCTGAAATCGCTAAAGGCGGATTTGATCCGCATAACCACTAAGGAGCAAGACTATGTTTAATAAAATAATAGATTGGTCTGTTAATAATAGACTCCTGATTTTGATTGCGCTGTTTGCCACAATTGTCGGCGCAATTATGGTTATACCAAAACTAAATTTAGATGCCTTTCCTGATGTTACTAATGTTCAAGTTGCTGTAAATACTGAAGCGCCAGGACTAGCTGCTGAAGAAGTTGAACAACTCATTACGTACCCCATTGAAGCGGTCATGTATGCCTTACCTGATGTAGAACAAGTGCGCTCAATTTCTAAAACAGGCTTGTCTGGCGTCACGGTTGTTTTCAAAGAAGGCACCGACATTTACTTTGCAAGACAACTTGTATTTGAGCGTCTTCAAGCCGCAAAAGAACTGATACCAGAAGGTGTCGGCACACCCGAAATGGGGCCAAACACCTCAGGGCTAGGCCAAGTATTTCAGTACCTTCTTATTTCAGATAAAGATGCAGGCTATGATGCTATGGCACTCAGGAGTCTCAATGATTGGGTAGTAAAATTACTCGTTATGCCTGTCGATGGTGTTACTGATGTACTCTCCTTTGGAGGTATTGTTAGGCAGTACCAAGTAAATGTAGATCCATCTAAGCTTCTTTCTTATAACCTAACGCAAGAAGACGTTGTTGGTGCCCTAGATAACAACAATGCCAATGTTGGCGGATGGTATATGAACCGTGGGCAAGAGCAGCTTGTTATTAGAGGTGCAGGTTGGTTTGAAAGTGGTGACGCTGGTATTAGTAATATCAAACAAGTTCCCGTCAAAACAGTTGATGGGACAGTTGTGACGGTTTCGGATATTGCTAAAGTTGAAATGGGCAGTGAAATTCGTCAAGGTGCTGTCACAATGACGCGCAAAACCGAAGACGGTAAAGTCGAAAATTTAGGTGAAGTTGTCTCTGGCATTGTCTTAAAACGCATGGGGTCTAATACTAAAGCCACCATTGATGGTATCAATGCAAGAATCCCATTGATTAATCAAGCATTGCCTAAAGGTGTTCGCTTTGAACCATTTTATGATCAGGCTGATTTGATTGAAAAAGCCGTTGATACAGTAGTTGATGCACTATTACTAGCATTTATTTTCATCTGTATTGTATTAGCACTATTTTTAATGAATATACGTGCAACCTTCCTTGTCCTAATATCTATTCCAATTTCAATTGGTATCGCGTTAATGATCATGGCTTGGTGGGGCATTTCTGCAAACCTTATGTCATTGGGTGGCATTGCCGTAGCCATTGGTATGCTAGTTGATGGTTCAGTCGTGATGGTTGAAAACATGTTTAAGCATTTAAATAGACCAGACTCTACCCATTTAAAAACTGTAAAAGAAAGAGTGCCTAGTGCTGATACTGATCCACATGATGTAGAACAAGATGAGCATGGTATTAAGTTACGTCTTCAAAATGCGGGTAAAGAAGTGGCTCGTCCCGTATTTTTTGCAGCTTCTATTATTTTAGTCGTATTTACGCCTTTATTTAGCTTTGAAGGTGTTGAGGCAAAGTTATTTCAACCTATGGCAATAAGCATCATTTTAGCTGTTATATCTGCTATTGTGGTTGCGTTGTTTGTTGTACCCGCTTTAGCTACTTATTTATTTAAGTCAGGTGTAAAAGAGAGGGAAAGCTTTGTTCTTAGGCCATTAGACAAACTCTACAGAAAAGGGCTTACATTCGCACTAAAACGCACCAAATTAGTCATTTCAGCCGCACTTATATTAGTTTTCTCTGCCTTTGCATTAGTTCCATTAATTGGTACTGAATTTGTACCTGAGTTAGAAGAAGGGACGATAAACTTAAGAGCAACGCTTGCACCTTCTTCCAGTTTAGATACCGCGCTCACTGTGGCACCAATTCTAGAAGAAAAACTAATGGCTTTCCCTGAAGTAACCTATGCATTAAGCCGAATTGGTCGAGCAGAAATAGGTGGAGACCCAGAGCCTGTGAATAACATCGAAATTTACATAGGGTTGAAGCCTGTTTCTGAGTGGACCAGTGCATCTAATCGATATGAACTTCAAGGAAAAATGGAGAGATCTTTAGAAGAATTCCCTGGGTTGCTACTCAACTTTTCTCAACCTATTGCGACTCGTGTCGATGAGCTACTATCTGGTGTTAAGGCTCAGTTGGCGATAAAGTTGTTTGGGCCTGAACTTGAGGTACTGGCGGCTAAAGGTCAAGAAATAGAAACAGCAATTAAAAACATTGAAGGTGCAAGGGATGTTGCATTGGAGCAAATTGCTGGTGAAGCGCAATTGGTGATAAGTCCTAACAGGCAAGAACTATCACGCTTTGGATTGTCTGTGAGTGACATAATGGAGGTTGTGCGTGATGGTATTGGTGGTGTTGAAGCCGGACAAATAATCAATGGTAATGAACGTTATGATATTTACGTTCGCATAGAGGAAGAGTACCGAAGTAACAAAGAAGCTATTGCTGATATTCGGCTTCAATCACCTACTGGTGCTTGGGTGCGGCTGGGTGACGTAGCCTCAGTCTCATTTGAGTCAGGCCCACCACAAGTTAGACGCGATGATGTACAACGAAGAGTCGTTATCCAAGCAAATGTACAAAATCGAGATATGGGAAGCGTGGTTGCCGATATCAGAACGGTAATTGCTGAAAAGGTTGACTTACCTTCAGGTTATTCTGTTTCGATTGGCGGCCAGTTCGAAAGTCAAAAACGTGCTCAAAATAGGTTAGCTATAGTTGTACCTTTATCGTTAGCACTAATCGCACTACTACTTTACTTTGCCTTTGGTTCTGTTGGTCAAGCTATGCTGATATTGGTCAACGTGCCGCTTGCTGTAATTGGCGGAGTTTTCTCCTTATATTTATCTGGACAATACTTGTCTGTACCAAGCTCCGTTGGCTTTATTACCTTATTTGGTGTAGCGGTATTGAATGGGGTCGTTATGGTAGAAAGTATCAACCAACGTATTAAAGACGGTCTAGAAGCATCTAAAGCCGTTTTTGAAGGCGCTACTTCAAGATTAAGACCTGTACTTATGACTGCTATAACATCAGCTTTAGGTTTGATACCGATGTTAATGTCTAATGGTGTTGGTGCAGAAATACAGCGCCCATTAGCGAGTGTTATTGTTGGCGGCTTGGTAACTGCAACACTGTTAACATTATTTGTTTTACCTGTTTTATATCGCTGGTTTTCAGAGAAAAAAATAAAAGAGCTATCCAGATAAAATTACTGTGAACTCTAACCCCACGCTAAAGTCACGTTTAGCGTGGGGTTATTGAGTAGATGAACGAAAAGAAAGATTAGATTTAACAATAAACTAATAGTCATGACTGCTTTGTCGGAATATTTGTCGTTAAACAGGCCAAAGCTAACTTCCGCTTTCGTATCTTTGCAGTCTTAATCTCTATGTGTCTCAAGGTCGG
>NZ_JADYWM010000038.1:0-6379 GCF_015864815.1 Pseudoalteromonas sp. NZS100 | reverse complement strand
AAAGAACCCTTTGGGCAGCGCCTGTTTGGCATTAATGCTACGTTATCGCCCATTTATGGGGAATAACCACACTACATAGGCTCTGCCTTGCCTAAATACCAAACAGACTGCTGCAAATTCAACCTTGAAAGATCAACAGACCCTAGAGACGCTCTTTTAAATTATTAAAACTAATAGGTGTTCAAAAAAGGGTTAAATATTAGAAGCAGTCTTGTGGGGTAACTTATAAAACGTATGATTAGCGTAAGCTTTACTACTATTTTTGATAAATAATAAAGTGGTTTTGGCTCCTTAATAATGCCAAATTTTAGGTATAAAAAAAGGCCCGAAGGCCTTAAGAATAACAATTACCTAAAACAGAGAGTTTACCGCGCCTAGCGAGTGCTTTTTGATGCGTGGGTTCGACACGTAAAACTTGCTCATAATAGCCACAGGCCAATAAATTATTGGTATTAGCTTCTTCAATTAGGCCTTTATGGTAAAAATAGGCGGTGCTATTTAAACCAAACTTAACCGAAAGCTCTAAATAGTTTGAAGCTACAACGTAGTTACCCTGGGCATAATGTATAGAGGCCATTTGCAGGTATGGTGAAGCATGTGTACCAAAAACATCTACGCCGTATTGGGCAATGCTTTTCGCTTTAGCTAAATTGCCTTGCTCTATTGATAAAGTGACTCCTAAAGTAATTGCGTTTAACGGCGGGTTAGCTTTATTAAGCAAAGTGTTTATAACCTGTTGAGACTGATTAGCACGGCCACTTTTATAAAGTACATATGCCGATATTGAAAGTATTGCCGTGTTATCGGGGTGTTCAAGCATTAACTGATTCACCTCATGCACAAGGTTCAAACAGTCACTTGCATTAATACCTTCGCACTTTAATGGTTGGGCATTTAATTGGTATTTTTTAACTATGTCACCCAGCGCGTTGTAAGGATTTACTGTTGGCTTGTAATCAATATGAGCGCAACCCGATAAAGTAAGCAGTAAAATTATATAAAGTATTTTCATAGCCCTTGCTCCTGTATATAGCTAAGTATCTGGGTGTCTATATTTGCCTGTTCCCACGAACGTAAGGTATTAATTGGCTCACGCACCAGGTTTGGAGTTACAACAATTATAAGCTCGCGGTTGTTTTCACTTTTACTGGTTGTTTCACTTAACTTTCCTAGCATGCTATTGCCGTTGCCATCAGGTACAAAGTCGTGGCTTGCATTGTTATCGGTGCTAATTAAGCCACCAATAATAAGAGGTTGTCCGTCTTTTAAACGCGTTGATGTTTGCATGCTGCGTGTATTAAATGCACTACTGTTTAAACTGCTGCCTGTGCTTTGTGCAATTTCGGCGGTTAACGTGGTATCGGGTAGCGAAATTACTGGGTTTAGATCAAGTGTGATTCTGTCTTTGTCGTCAACCATGGCGCGTACATTTAATTCAACTCCGAATGATTTAAATTCTGTACCGCTAAACACCGAACCACTACTACCTTGCTGCCCGTTTGTAATTCCTGAAGGGCTATAACTTGTAGGTACGGGTACTTCTCCACCGACCTTAAATACGGCACTTTCACCGGCTAAAACCGTAATTGTAGGGCGAGAAAGTGTTCGAGAAATACCTTCTTGTTCAAGTAATGAAAACAACATATCAATGGCAAACTGTGAGGTAGAAAGCTGTAAGTTATTAGTTAATTGACCGCCAATTAATTGCAGGGCATTTTCTATTGTTGCAGAGCCTGATTCGCGTTCAGTCATACCGTCACGACCAAATAATCCCGCTTCTTTTTCATACCCATTAGACAGTACGCTAATATCTGGGCGCCATTGCTTTAATCTACGTTGATTTACTTCGTATAATTGCACCGACACACGCACTTGAGGTAAATCTTCAACTTCAATGCTCGACAAAACTTTACCGCCAGCCACTGAAAGCAACGTTGCTCTTGCAATATTAGAACTTACATTACTTAAGTTTAACCCTGATGTAGCATCGTTTATTAACCCACCCGACTCGTTGGCAAGTACTTCAATACCTGAACTTTTATCCTGCGTTGCGCCGCCCATTAAATTATTAGGATCAAGGGGAGAACCCTGAGTTTGTAATGCTTGTTCTGGTTCAAATAATTTATTAATTGTATTTAATAAGCGCACTAGCTCTATCTGGTTTTTTACAGAGCCGGAAAGTAAAAATACATCGCTATCATCATTTGATAGCTCATCAACCGAGATGCGTTTAATGGTCACTTTATCTGCGCCCATTGATTTAATTACTTCGCTAATACGTTCTTCTTTTGGCTTGGGTGCTTGAGTTACTTTTATTAAATTAATAATAGCGACTTTGCTCGAGTTTTGAGAGGTACCTCCGTTTGCGTTACCCAATCCTTGCAAGCGTTGAGCGAGAGAATTAAACATTCCTTGGTTAGGGTTTGAGGTAATAACGGGTTGTGATGCTTGTGAGCTACTGGCATATAGATAGTTTTTTGCAGCTTCATAAGCGGCATGACGATAATTTATAGTAGGTACTTCACCTCGTAATACAACAGCATGGCGATCAGGTGCTATGGTTAGTTGCACGTCAGGGTGAATATCGTTTAAGGCATTTTCCAGTACGCTATAGTCTTCGGTAACACCAAGTAAAAATGTTTCCGAGCTTTTATCGTCGTACCACACCATCATAGATGTACGGCCCAACTTTTTAGCTAGAATTAGTAGCTCGCGACCATTAACCACGTTCACATCAAGCGTTGTTTCGTGGCCAAGTGCTATACGCGAAATATCACGGGTAAACACAAAGCGAGTATGTGTCCATTTAACTAAGTGTGATACTTTTTGTACCCGCTCACCATTTGCATTTTCTATATAATCTAAATGACTTTCACTGCCTACAGCGCTAAAAGATATTAGTAATAGTATAAAAGTAAATTTTAACATAAGCCTTTCCCTCAATTTGCTTAATGTATAGGTAGCAAGTATGAGACCAAACGCTTTTATCTTTATTATCAATGCATTAAGATGTGTGAAAGTGTGTTTTATTATTTTGATTCGCAAATTGCAAATCAATAATTCATGAAGGGTTTAACCAAGAAATGAGAGTAGAGGTAGGTGGCGCAAAGCGAATAAAATAGGCTCTGCGCTAGTTTTAGTTAATGCAAAGCAGCTGTAAATGGGATGCTTTCACAGATTTTAGCTTCTGCTATAAGTAACTCTTCTAGGCGAGTATCTACTTCTTCTTTATCAAAGTATTCGTAAGCAAGCTCTACAAAAAGGTTTTTATGTTTTTCTTCTGACTTGGCAATCGCAACATAAAAGTCTTTTTCTTTACCCTCAGGAAGTGCTTGTGCAACTAAAGAAAAACGCTCGTGACCACGTGCTTCAATTACACCGCCAACCAGCAATCGGTCCATTAAAAAACCATCACGACCATGTCTAAACAGTGCACGTATTTGTTTTATGTACGGATCTTTTTTGTCGTCACCTAAGTTTACATCGCGCTCTAAAAGTAACTTAAGCACTTGTTTAAAGTGTATTAATTCTTCTAATGCTAAGTCGGTCATGGCTTTTACTAATTTACGTTTGTCTGGGTAATGTGAAAGCATAGACATAGCCATACCCGATGCTTTTTTTTCTGCAGCGGCATGATCTTGTAAAAAAGTATTAAAGTCAGCAAGGACAACTTCGGTCCATTCAAATGGGGTGTGGTATTTTAATTCAAACATGTTCTGTACAACTTAAATAATAATGCGGGGATTTTAACGTATTTGATTTAAAAAATCTTGTAAGGCAGTAATTTATCTATGCGCCCTTTAGCGGTGGATTCAACTTTTAGCGGGTGTTTGATATCGTTCCATGCGGTGACTTTACCGCCCATATTCATTTTTTCAAAATCAGCTTTTTCACTTTTTAATGCTAAAAAATCGCATAGTTTTTTGTAGCTATCGGGCTTTGCTATATCAATGGATAAAAAATCGTTTTCACGATTCTTAAAGCACGTGTGAGCATCGTTAAAATGTGTTTCATAGCAGTGAGCTAAGTAACTATCGTCGCTAATATTATCAAGCGAAAGCTCACTAAACGTATTTAAATAACAGCGCTTTATATGAATATTAAAGCCCCCGTCGCCGCGCGTTAAATTAGTGTGCATACGCGTTAAAAGCTGTTTTATTGAAGGCAGCCATGCATCAAGTTCGCGCTCTAAATAAATAAACTTAGAGTCAGGATAATGAATATCAAGCGCTTTAAAATCGTTAAATATGGGAGTGTCGGCAATCGCACTGGCATTTTCAAAACAGGCATTAGTATACGCGGTATGCGCTGTTGTAATGCCAAGCTCTAAAAATGCGTGGCACACACTAGTTGTGCCGGTACGTGGTAAACCTATTATAAATATTTTGCTCATTAATTTTTCTTTAATTAGCCGCGTGTTACTAGTAATACAAAGGCGCTGATAATCATGACTAAAAATGTAGTAATAGTACCAATTTGGCGATATTTAAGGCTTTTTTCTACGATGCCTAAATTTTGAAACACACGCCCTACTAATAACGCACCACCTAATATATGGCAGTAATGGCTAGCAAGCCCTTGGTACTCTGCTAAAAAAAGCAAAATTAAAGCAAATGGCACGTATTCCATAAAATTTGCGTGGGCACGCACAGCACGTTGTAGCGTTGCATTACCGTTATCACCAAGTGATATTTGCTCCGCACGGCGCACTTTTATTACGTTAAAGCTTAAATAAATGTAAAAGAATGCGAGTAATGCAGCATAAGTTGAAATGATCACGGCGTTTTCCTGTTATTTTTATCGCATAAATATGCGCTCTATTATTGTGGGCGTGATAATAACACATAAATTTGAGCTGCATTATCAGAAGTTTAATAATTGCCTATGCTAAGCTAGAGGTATTAAGTTAGTAGAAAATACATAAGGATTTTATGTTTGTACCTCGCAAAGTAGCCGACAGTTACCGTGAAATGATTAACAGTATTGGCTTTTACCCTTCGATGCTTTCAGTGGGCTTTTTGGTATTTGCCATTATTACAATGTCGGTTGAATATTTAGCCCCTGTTGAGCAGCTAAAATCGTTTATATCGGTTGTACTTGTAGATAGCGCCGAAAACGCGCGGACTATTTTAAGCACTTTAGCGGGGAGTATTATTTCGCTTACCGTGTTTAGTTTTTCGATGGTAATGGTGGTTTTAAATTCGGCCAGTGCGAGTTTATCGCCCCGCGTAGTGCCAGGGCTTATTACGCGTAAATCACACCAAATGGTTTTGGGGTTTTATTTAGGCAGCATAATTTACTCTATTATTATGCTTATAAATATTAATAAGCTTGATGGTGGCAGTACGGCAATTCCTTCAATAGGTGTGTTGTTTGCACTTGTTTTTGGATTGATTTCATTAGGTTTGTTTGTATTTTTTATACACTCAATCTCACGTGCTATTCAAGTTGATAACGTGTTAAATGGCTTGTTTAGCCAAACTAAAAACGAAATTAAAACAATAATACAAAGACAACAAGAGAAACCAGTTGAAGACTTTCCAGACTTTAGCAAATGGCATTCGGTTAGCAGTAAAACAGAAGGATATTATAAAGGCGTACATACCGATAAGCTGTGTGCCATTTTGGCAGAGCAAGATATAAAGGTATATATCTCTGTTAACCAAGGTTATTTTACAGTTAAAGGTTACCCGTTTTTAAAATGTAATAAAGATATAGCAAACGATGAAGAGCTGATAAATAAAATTCTCGACTGCTTTATTTTTTATATAGAAGAATACATTAGCGATCATTATCGTTATGGGTTGACGCAAATATCAGAAATTGCGGTTAAAGCAATGAGCCCAGGCATAAACGATCCAGGTACTGCGGTTAAATCAATTGATATGCTGAGCATTTTACTTATTCAACGGCTGTCAATTAACGATATTAACTACTCGTTTAAGCACAGTGACAATGTCCCATTGCTATACCTTCATGAAACAAGCTTTGATGAGTTATTACACGACAACTTTACACCGCTGCGTAATTACGCCAAAGGCGATGCATACGTAATGACAAACGTGCTTGAGGCATTCAAAAATATTTTGTTTGTTGCCCATAAAGATACCGATGCACGAAACAGTTTGTTTAATTATTTAAATGCAATTGTTGATGACATAAATGAGCATGTAACTAATGAATACGACAGACGCGAAGTGACTAATATGCTCAACTCAATAGCACGTATTAGCCAAGAGCAAGGTGAGAAGTTGGTGGCACGTTTTGAGCACCACTAGGGCGTGTTGAATTATTTGGATTGGAATTTGTTCAATCTAGGGGCGATTAAATCGCGGCGCGAGGTTTGTAACCTAGTGGGCTAAGTAAAAACCGAGCAACA
>NZ_JADYWM010000037.1:0-9783 GCF_015864815.1 Pseudoalteromonas sp. NZS100 | reverse complement strand
GACAATCTTTTTCATTATGCTGCTCATCACCTACATTATCATTTGAGACATTTCGATCATCTGCATGATCATGTTGAGTTTGAAGGTGCTCTATATCTATTTGGTGATTCTCAGATGTTGAGGATGCTACAGCAGTTAACGATTGTAAAACAATCGAAATAACCAAGAGCATTTTTAGTACAACATTAAGGTTCAAAGTTATCACCAGTTAAATATAGTATTTAAAATACTAGCAGAAACTATTTCCTTAAACTAGCTTTTCAATTCAGTTTCCACGCTTTTACATTAAATAATTTTTTTATTTGACTCTATAGCCACTATAGATTTTATACTTATTTTAATATTATTACGGAGTGTTAAATATGTCAGAAAAATGTAGTGGTCAGTGTCAATCATCTTCTACCAATGAAGATGTAAAAATTGATACACAATTAGATAACTATAGTGGCGCGTTTGTCAGTACATTTAAAGTACCTCAAATGGACTGTCCTTCAGAAGAGAGATTGATTAGGTTAGCACTTGACTCAATTGAGCCTTCAGTTGGGTTGCAATTTGATATTCCTAGCCGTTTAGTCAAGGTTTTTCATGATGAAAATTTAGATGAGATAACAAAAAAATTACAACAACTCAATCTCGGTGCAGAGTTGGCATCAACTAAAGAAAGTTGCAGCACCGAAGCTGCAAAAGCAAAAGATCTAGCCCAAAAAAATGAGATGAAAGAAGCATCAACGCTAAAATGGTTGTTAGCCATTAATGGAGTCATGTTTTTTATAGAAGTAATTGCTGGGATTATTGCGCAATCTGCTGGCCTTATTGCCGACTCATTAGATATGTTTGCTGATGCTGCTGTTTATGGTTTAGCTATATATGCTGTCGGTAAAAGCATAAGCATGAAACTTAGAGCGGCACATATATCTGGTGTACTTCAAATTATTCTAGCGCTAGGTGCTTTGAGTGAAGTCGTAAGACGCTTTATTTACGGTAGTGAACCTATCTCTTCTTTAATGATGATATTTGGTGGAATAGCACTAATCGCTAACATTGCTTGTCTGTTTTTAATATTTGGCAACAAAGAAGACGGCGCTCATATGAAAGCGAGTTGGATTTTTTCCGCAAATGACGTAATCGCAAACGTAGGTGTAATCTTAGCTGGCTTATTAGTTACAGTAACTAGCAGCCGTTATCCAGATTTAGTGATTGGTTTGATAATTGCTCTTGTCGTTTTAAACGGTGCTCGCCGCATCTTACTGCTAAAGTATTAAGCAGAGAAATGAAAATAATGCACTCATCGTATATCAAATCAAATATATCATACGTGATAATGATTTTAATCGCGGTGCAGTCTGTGTTTTTTTCGCTAGAAGAGCTTGAAATAAACTTAAGTGAAAGTTCTTTTAGTTCATCACTAACTAAGTCTATTACCCCGCTAAAAGCTCCAGAAGACTCCAATATGCTTGAGGTGAATAATAGCAACTCTTCAATTGATAATTGTAATTTTTGTTGCTGTTGTCACTTATTTTTAAATGCTGATTCTTCCTGTAACATTTTCCAAGCAACAGATCACTTCCTTACCTACGCCTTAGTTTCTCCTGAGCTAAAAGGCTATATCTCGGTGCCATTCCGCCCACCTAAATACGCCTAAATTTTATAGAAAATTAAGAAAGGTCAAATGTTAATGACCTAAATATCACATATAAATTTATAGGAAAGTATACATGGCACTTAATACCTGTGTGCATCGCAAGATAGCAATTTTAAGGTGTGTAACACCTCGGCTTAAATATATCGCGTTTCTCGCTTTGTCACTTTTTACATTTAATGTTTATGCCTTTGAGAAGCAGTTAAACCTTCAGGAGGCAATTCAGTGGACGCTTAAACAAAATCCAGAACTTAAAATATTTGATTTCAAGCAAACGGCATTAATTGGACGAGAACAAATCGCAAGTTTAAATCCTGCTTATGAACTAGAGCTTGAAGCTGAGAACTTTGCAGGCTCAGGTGAATTTAATACATTCGACAGTGCTGAATTAACAGTCGCTCTATCTTCGGTTATCGAAATGGGAGATAAACGCTCAGCGCGGATTGGAATTGTTTCAAAATCAAGAACACTACTCACTGCTGAAAAAGAAGTCTCTGCGCTTAATTTAATGGCTCAAGTCACTGAGAAGTACGTGGAAGTACTTGCAGCCCAACAAAGAGTTATATTGGCAGAAAATGCTTTGAGCTTAGCACAAGAAACCTTAGAGATTGTATCTCAGCGTAACCGCGCAGGTGCTACTCCTGAGGCTGAAGTGAAACGCTCAAAAGCAGTTATTGCTCAGGCTAACCTCACCCTTCAATCTGAACAAAAGCGCTTGGAATATCTAAAGCTTTCTTTATCAGCTTACTGGGGAGAAACATCAGTGTCATTCTCTAGAGTAACTGGAGATCTGTTTCAGTTTGGCAATGATAGTGATTTTAGTAGTCTCTTTGCGAAATTAGAGAAAAACCCTGCTATTCAAGTTTATGCAAGTGAGCAGCGACTAAAAGAGGCCGAGTTACAGTTGGCTAAAACAGAGTCAACGGCCAATATCAAATGGTCTGTTGGTGTTAGGCGCTCTCAAGAAGCCAATGATACGGCACTGGTCGCTGGCTTTAGCTTACCTTTGTTTGCTGAAAAGCGAAATTCTGGCGCAATCGCTAGTGCGCTAGCAGAGCGTGACCAAGTTGCCATAGAGAAAGAGGCGACTAAGTTAAGATTTAGAAATCACTTACTACGAGCATACTCCAATAGAAAACAAGCCATATTAACAGCTAATTCATTAAAGCAGTCGGTTATCCCAATGCTTGAAGATGCACTGGAAGATACTCAAGACGCCTATCAAAAAGGTCGATATGGATATCTTGATTATGTATCGGCTAGACAAGAGCTGTTAAATGCTCGGCGAACCCTTATTGACGCGGCATCTGCTGCCCTAATTTATGGCGCAGAGATAGAAAAACTAACAAACGAAGCGCTGTCACTCTAAATAAACATCACTTTAAGTTTAATAACAATTTATTGATTCAGTGATTAACTGAATCGTTTAGGAATTCAAAATGAAAAACTATTTACTCGCACTATTGATTTTTATTGGGTATCTATCACCCATTCAAAGTGTTTTCGCTAGTGAAGATGAACATGAAGGCGAAGAAGGCATAAGCAAAATCGACAATAACATGGCAAAAAAGGTTGGTGTTGAAACAGCCTATTTAGCTTCAAAAACGTTGAACCAAACTATCCCTGTATACGGCTCTACGACGATAGGCGCTGAACAATTATTTCAAGTTGGCGCTAGATATAACGGCGTTATAAAGACAATAAACTTCACTGTTGGTGATACGGTAAAAAAAGGCGATCTATTAGCCGTTATTGAATCTAATGAGAGCTTAAATACTTATAAAATAACATCGCCTGTTTCTGGGACTGTTTTACAGCGAAATGGAAATATTGGCGGTATCACGCAAAACACTAGCTTGTTTGAAATCGTCAAATTTGACACCTTGTGGGCTGAATTTAAGGTGTTTACCAGCCAATATAATCAAATCATAGTCGGTCAGCATGTTGATATTGAGCAAGGTGAACACGCATTCAGTTCAGTCATCACTAATATTATTCCAGCTAAAGATCAGCCTTATATTTTAGCACGGGTACGATTAAACAACACTGAGTTAAAGCTAACGTCAGGTCAATTATTAAAAGGCAACGTAAAGATAAACCAATTTGAGGTGGATTTAGCGGTCGAGAAAGTTGCCATACAAGAGCTAGGTGGACAATTAGGTGTCTTTGTAAAAGAAGATGAAGAGTACGAGTTTGCACCACTTGTCCTTGGTCGTTCAGACAAAAACTATATCGAGGTCATTGATGGCCTCAGTAAAGACGCTGAATATGTAAACAAAAACAGTTATCTGATTAAAGCAGATATCTTGAAATCTGAAGTAGAAGACGACGATTAGGAGACGCAATATGATTGAATCAATTTTGCGTCTTGCAATAAATAGGCGCTATTTAGTATTAAGCTTGCTGATGGTAATCATCGGCGTTGGTATGTGGAGTTATCAAAAACTTCCCATTGATGCTGTTCCAGATATAACAAACGTACAGGTACAAATAAATACCTCTGCCCCCGGTTATTCACCTTTAGAAGCGGAGCAAAGGGTAACTTTTCCAGTAGAAAACGCATTAGCTGGACTACCAAAGCTGTCTCACACCCGCTCTCTTTCAAGATATGGTTTATCCCAGGTGACCGTTATCTTTGAAGAGGGAACCGATATTTATTTCGCACGCAACTTAATCAATGCAAGATTAGCTGCGATAAAAGGCGTTATTCCCTCTGGCTTAGAGCCAGAGATGGGTCCTATTTCCACAGGGCTTGGTGAAATATTTATGTATACCGTACAAGCTTCTCCTGACGCTAAAATGCCTAATGGAGAGCCTTATACCGCTATTGCCTTAAGAGAAATACAAGACTGGATCATTAAACCGCAATTGGCTCAAGTTAAAGGCGTCATTGAGGTCAACAGTATCGGCGGCTATAACAAGCAGTATCATATAACGCCGAAACCCGAAAAATTACTTTTTCATCAGGTAAGCTTTGAAGACGTTTCTGATGCATTACGTAAAAATAATGATAACCGTGGCGCGGGTTATATTGAGCAAAACGGACAACAAGTGTTAGTGCGCTCCATTGGGCAACTTGCGACAATGGATGAAATCCTCAATGTCATCATCAAAAAGAACGATGGTATTCCTGTAAAAATAAGTGATGTTGCCAATGTTGCTATAGGCAAAGAACTTAGAACAGGGGCTGCTACTCGTAATGGCATTGAGACAGTGCTTGGTACAACCATGATGCTGATTGGTGAGAATTCTCGCACCGTTGCTTTAGAAGTGGAACATAAGCTCAGCGAAATACAAAAATCTCTGCCAAAGGGCATTACCGCAGAGCCTGTTTACGACAGAACAACGTTAGTAGATAAAGCGATTGCAACCGTTACCAAAAACCTCGTTGAAGGTGCGCTTTTAGTTATTGTTGTGTTATTTATTCTACTTGGAAATTTACGTGCAGCTCTCATTACCGCTGCTGTTATCCCTATTTCCATGTTAATGACAATCACAGGTATGGTGCAAGCAGGAGTATCTGCCAATTTAATGAGTCTCGGCGCATTGGACTTTGGCTTGATAGTGGACGGGGCTGTAATCATCGTTGAAAACTCTGTCCGTAGGTTAGCACAGGCCCAACACAACGGTCATAGGCAAGACTTAAGAGAACGCCTAAATACCGTTTTTGAAGCCACTTCAGAAGTGATACGTCCAAGCTTGTTTGGTGTGGCAATTATCACTGTTGTTTACATCCCCATTTTCACGCTAACTGGCGTTGAAGGGAAAATGTTCCACCCTATGGCGGCAACTGTCGTTATGGCGTTAATTTCCGCAATGATCCTTTCAGTTACACTGGTTCCTGCTGCTGTAGCTGTGTTTATGAAAGGTAAAATCAGCGAAAAAGAAAGTGTAGTTATTCGTTCAACCAAGTCTATTTATGAACCATTGTTAAAAATGGCGATGAAATTTCGTTGGATTATTGTTTCATTCTCAACGCTGTTAATGGGGTATAGCCTTTGGTTAGCAACTACGCTTGGGACAGAATTTGTTCCTCAATTAAATGAAGGTGATATTGCACTACAGGCATTAAGAATTCCATCGACTGGCCTAGAGCAATCAGTAGAAATGCAAGAAGTACTTGAGCAACGTATTAAAGCGTTTCCTGAAGTTGATAAAGTATTCTCGCGCATTGGCACACCAGAAGTAGCAACCGACCCAATGCCACCGAGTATTGCTGATATCTTTGTTATTTTAAAACCACGTAAAGAATGGGCCGAACCTTCAAAACCAAAAAGTGAATTAGTTGAAGAAATGGAAAAAGTACTGAAAAACATTCCAGGCAACAACTATGAATTCACTCAGCCTATTCAAATGCGTTTCAATGAATTGATTTCTGGCGTTAGAGCTGATGTCGGCATCAAAATATTTGGTGATGATTTGGATCGGTTATTACTTACCGCAAAAGATATTCTAAATATTGTGAAAACCGTGGATGGTGCCGCTGATGCTCGAATGGAACAGGTCACAGGTGTTCCATCTTTATCAGTAATTCCTAAACGAGAAGCGCTTGGTAGGTATGGATTGAACGTTACCGAATTGCAAGACTGGGTTGCCACTGCGATTGGCGGTGAATCTGCGGGGATCATTTATGAAGGTGACAGACGGTTTGAGTTAGTTGTTCGCCTACCAGAGCAAATAAGAACGGATATCGATAGCTTGAAGCATCTGCCGCTTCCACTTGAGAATGGTAACTATGTGCCAATTGAAGAAGTTGCAGAGCTTAAATCAGAGTCTTTACCCGCGCAGATTAGCCGAGAGAACGGAAAAAGAAGAGTTGTGGTTACCGTCAATGTTCGTGGTAGAGATTTAGGCGGTTTTGTAAAAGAAGTTAAAGCTAAAATTAATCAGGAAGGAGAAATTCCAGCAGGATACTGGCTTGATTATGGTGGAACGTTTGAACAACTAGAATCAGCAAGTAAGCGATTAAGCCTAGTTGTACCGATAACATTGGTTGTTATCTTAGGTATTTTGATTATAGCATTTGGTTCATTAAAAGATGCATTAATCATTTTCAGTGGCGTGCCTTTAGCATTAACAGGGGGCGTATTTTCACTTTATTTAAGAGACATGCCCTTATCAATTTCGGCAGGTGTCGGCTTCATTGCATTGTCAGGTGTCGCAGTATTAAATGGCTTGGTTATGTTGGCTTTTATTCGAGATCTTTGGCATGAAAAAGGCGACCTATACGTAGCGATCATTGAAGGTGCCATCATTCGTTTAAGACCTATTTTAATGACGGCACTGGTCGCAAGTTTAGGTTTTATTCCAATGGCGTTAAACACTGGAATTGGTGCAGAAGTACAACGACCACTAGCAACAGTTGTTATCGGCGGTATTGTATCTTCTACCATTTTAACTTTGTTTGTATTGCCTATTTTATATCAATGGGCGCATGGCGCTGAGAGTAACAAACAGCAATCCGACGAAATCTAAAAGCAAAAAAGCAGCTTAATTACTAAGTTATGCCTAATTAAGCTGCTTTTTATATTGTATGCTCCAAAATTTTATTGATAAAACTTACTCTGCTTCATCCCTACAATTTTCATTTAAAAACTCAAACTCTATCGTCGTATGCGATAAATGATAGGAAGATAATTTAGCTGCAACCTCTTGTTTAAGCTTAATTAATTCTTTAACGTCAAAGTTGTCACTCAGCTCAAGGTGCGCTGTTAAAACGTGACTTTCACCATCCAGTGACCAAAAATGCATATGGTGTATACCATTTACTTCAGGAAATTCAATTAATGACTGCTTAATACGCTCTTGGGTCTCTTTATCGGGTGCAGCTTGAAGAAAAAGCACCAATGTTGATTTAAGATTTTTGAAAACGTTAAATAAGATAAACAGCGTAAACCCTATTGATAATAGAGGATCTAATATCGGCAGTTCAACGAACAACAATACAATAGAGACTATAAGAACGGCAACCCAACCGAGTACATCTTCAAGTAGGTGCCATGTCAGCACTTTTTCATTTAGTGTTTCACCCGCTTTTAATTTGAATACCGCATAACCATTTACGGCAACACCGAGTATGGCTAGCCCTAACATCCCCTCAACTACAGGCATTTCAGGATTGGACAGCTTAGGTATTGCTTCAAATAAAACCCAAATAGAGCCGATAATCAAAACAATACTATTTACCAATGCACCAAAAAGTGTAAGTCGGCGATAACCATAGCTGAATTTGTCTGATGCTTCTTTATCTGAAAAACGACTTAAAATCCACGCAAAACCTATTGAAAGACTATCACCAAGATCGTGAACGGCATCCGCCATTATCGCCGTACTGTTTGTGAGCCAACCACCTATAAATTCGATAATGGTAAATATCACATTAAGGAAAAATGCCCAACCAATCCGGTCGTCTTTACCATGCTGATGACTGTGACTATGGTTGTGCATTTTGTACCTCCAGTACTTTTTTATTTCTTATTTTTGATACATTCATATTAATCAAATGTCGGATCACTCGTTGATACAACCAACGTTTTACACCTGATAGATTAGTACCTTTTTCGAGATAGAACTTATCTGGTGAATCATAAAGCCCAAAGTCGTCATGAATACCTTCTTTTTGAATATAGGTATCCTCTCCACGCCAATCCGTACCGGGTGAAGATAAGCACTTTGTTGCAACACCATAACCACAAAACTCATCTTTTGCTTGGCTAAATTTCTGCTGTAGTGAGCTTAAGTATTGCTCATCCAATATAAAGCCCTCTAAGTTTATCCAACGCCCTTCAAAGTAAACTTCTACCCAACTATGAATGATGTATTTAGGTGCTAACCAAAATACAAGCTTGGGATAGCACCTTTTTGTAGTTGCTGATCAATGGTAAAACCTTGGAAACGACACTGGATACCTAGTCCACGCAATAGTGCCATTAACAGATTACCCTTAGTATTACATTGTCCATAACCATCTGCTAGCACATCGCTTGCTGAAATATCATCACTCTTGTTATAGCCAAACATTATTTCATCTTTTACAAACTAATAAGCGGCACCAATTTTGTTGAAATTATCCAAATTTTTCCACCCTCGTTGATCGATCAGGGATTGGATATCTTTGTGTTCAAAATTAACGATATTCGTATTGTTTAAATATTTCTCAGTCATTTTTATATATCCCTTTCGTTGCATACCTATACTATAGATCCTATAGTAACTATAGAGTCAAATGTCTGGGGGAAATTGATGAAAATAGGCGAATTGTCAAAAAAATCGGGCTGTTCAATACAAACGATTAGATATTATGAAAGAGAAGGATTACTGTTAAATCCAAACCGTTCAGAAGGTAATTTCAGGCTGTATGATAGTAAAGCACTTAAACAATTGGAATTCGTAAAGCATTGTCGCAGCCTAGATATATCACTCAATGATATTAAACGTCTTATCGAATTAAAAAATAAGCCAGAAGAAAGCTGCTCTAGCGTTAATGCATTAATTGATCAGCAACTTGCACTAGTGAATAAACGTATGAAAGAATTAAGGGCGCTTAAAGCTGAATTACAACAGATGGCAAGTGCTTGTGGTTCAGACAATACAATTGAAGCGTGCGGCATCATCAAATCATTGGATAGCTAAACTAAATATAACTTTAGATTAGTAGTATTCACAAAGGCAATAATGAAAACCATTGGCAAATTAGCACAATCATTAAATTTAAATGTAGAAACCATTCGTTTTTATGAACGAGAAGGGCTGATTACACAACCTGAAAAACCAATATCTGGTTATAGACAATATGACGAAACAATAGCAGGACAACTTAGGTTTATCACAAAAGCCAAAGCGCTCGGCTTTACGTTAAGAGAAATAAAATCGCTAATGTCTATGGACAGCAACTGCACTCAAGTTGAGCTATTAAGCCGACAAAAGTTAGCAATCATTCGAGACAAAATTAATGACCTTCAACGTTTAGAGAAAGTAATTGTGGATATGACAAATACCTGTATGCAAAACGAAGATCCAACACATTGCCCCATAATTGATTCATTAAAATGATTGACTCCGTACTTATATACGGAGTTTAGAATGATGGTAATATCAACCAATAGACTTTCAAATGATAAATAAAATATTAGACAGAGTAGGCT
>NZ_JADYWM010000036.1:0-12349 GCF_015864815.1 Pseudoalteromonas sp. NZS100 | reverse complement strand
TCGCTTTAGCATTTACTATGATGTGGCTACCAATGTGGGCTGATTGATATATGTACTACAAAGATCAACAGCCCCTAGATATAAGGCCTCCGAACATTATAGTGAACTAATATGGTGGGAAGATGGTGAACTGCAGGTGGGTAGTGAAAAGTTTGAGACTAATTTCAATGATGGTATTTCGATTAGCCTTGAAGTAGATAGTCCTTATAGTCATGTTTATTTTTCTAATTCAAAAGAGCTTTATTACTTTGATCAGCAGTGGCAATTGTTCTCTGTATCTATTGCTGAAAACCCCATTGGGAGAGTAATAGGAGCTGTTGATTTTGATAATGATGGAATACAGTCATTATTAGTAAGCAAAACAGATGGTTTAGAAGGAAGTTATTTATACGAAGAATATACGATGCAAAGCTTTAGCTATGAGAATGGGCTATGGCAGCTTGAGTATTCATCAGTGGCTCAAGGTCAACTTCCTAATCTTCATATTGTTGGTGCTGTTGATGATACGGTTAGCATTTCAGATTTTGGCCGTTCGGCTAAGGTAACGCACAATAATGCACCTGTTACTTTCACTGGAGAGATGCTGTTAACGCAAGATAATGAAAATCAAATTGAGTATTCATTAACTCAAATTAACAACGAGACATTTATTGTTAAACGCAATACAGGTTCAACCAGTGTAATTTGGCAAACTAGCGTTGCAGAAGTGACTTTTTCTAATTCGTATGATTTTGCTTTTACAGAGTCCGAAACACACTTGAGCTTTAAAAGTGATACTAGATATTACACAATCGCTAAACAAACAGGAGAAGTCGTATCAAGAGCCTACTTTCCTTACTTGCCGTCTGAGGAGTTGTCAAAAATAATAATAGGTTATTACGATTTAGGTATAGCTTTTTACGAAAATCCAAGCTTATCACCCATTTCAATTGACAGTAGCAATTGGCCTGTACCTTTAGATTTCTTACAAGAAACAACAAGCCATGTAGCGCATGTACATGCTATTCAGCTAGATTCAGATCCTCAACTAGAGCTAATAATTGATTATCGTACTTTTGGTAGTTTCGATGAAGAAGGTGGTTTAATAGTATTAGATACGAAAACGAAAGCATTAGAAATTTTGGACGAACAACAAATTAAGGGCTTTACAATTTACCACAAAGAGAAAATCCTCGATGAAACTATAGGTGGCGTTTATGGCCGAAACTATCTAGCGCATTACTCTATAGAAAAAACAATTAGCCTAGTGGATAAGTTATCAAATCAAGTTATTTGGGAGAGTCCACAAATCTCGAATAATTACCACGATGTATTAATTCAAAAAGATGAGCGTGATTCTTGGAGTTTATATATTTTAGGTAGTGAGTTTTTAATATATCCTTATTTGAACTAAAAAATAATAGCGTGCTCAGTAATCTAGTTTCTAGCTCACTGAGCAAGTTAGAATGTTTCACCACATCTACATGCTGTTAAATTAAAAAGCGCACATTGCGCTTTTTTTACTCATTCACTTGCCATTTAGGTTGTTTCGTTTAAAATCGCATAACTTTCGAAATGAAACTTAATTCACGAGCTTTATGACTAAACGAAACACACAGCAGCGTCGTCACAATATTCTGGTTCAAGTTAATGAATTAGGTGAAGTAGCCGTTGAAAAGTTAGCACAGCAGTTTCAAACATCTGAAGTAACCATTCGAAAAGATTTAACCTCGCTTGAAAAAAGTGGCTTATTACTTCGCCGCTATGGGGGTGCTATTGCATTGCCTAAAGAAATTGTTAGCGATGAAATAGATTCAAAGCGCAAAGTCGCAATAGCAAAGGCTGCAGCAAAACTTATAAAAGATCATAACCGCGTTATTATTGATAGCGGGCGTACTACTGCTGCGATGATCCCTGAGCTTGCAAATAAGCGCGGGCTAGTTGTAATGACAAACGCAATTAAAGTAGCGAGTCGTTTATTAGCACTTGAGAACGAGCCAACACTTTTGATGACCGGTGGGACGTGGGATCCGCATTCTGAGTCGTTTCAGGGGCAAGTTGCCGAAAACGTATTATGCTCTTACGACTTTGATCAGCTCTTTATTGGTGCGGATGGTATAGATGTAAAACGTGGCACAACAACCTTTAATGAGTTAGTTGGTTTGAGCCAAGTAATGGCAAAAGCGGCTCGTGAAGTAATTGTAATGGTTGAATCAGATAAGATTGGCCGAAAAATACCAAATTTAGAATTACCGTGGAAAATAGTAACCACATTAATAACCGACAATGGCTTAGCAGATGAAAAGCGCAAAGCAATTGAGGCATGTGGTGTAAAACTAATTTGCGCTGAATTTATTGAGTAGCCACAAAGTGGTAAATATACAAGATTATTGGAGAGATTATGTGTGGAATAGTTGGGGCAGTTGCAGAACGTCCAGTAAATAGAATACTGATTGAAGGGCTGAAGCGACTTGAATACCGTGGCTACGACTCTGCCGGTGTAGCACTACTAGAAGGCTCTACGCTAAATACTGTAAAAGCAGTAGGTAAAGTAGTTAACGTAGAAGCAGCTCTAGAAAAAGCAGGTGTTAGCGGTCATACAGGTATTGCACATACGCGCTGGGCAACACATGGTAGCGTTACAGAAGCAAATGCACACCCACATGTATCAAACAACCAGTTAGCACTTGTGCACAACGGTATTATTGAAAACCACGCAAGCTTACGCGCATCGCTTAAAGAAGAAGGCTACGAGTTTCTATCTGAAACCGATACCGAAGTAATGGTGCACTTAATTCATAAGCTTCGTAAGCAGCACACTAGTTTACTTGCAGCAGTACAAGCTGCTGTTAAACAGTTTGAAGGCGCTTTTGGTACAGTTGTATTTGATAAAGCAAACGACAACGAAATCATTGTAGCGCGCTCAGGTAGCCCTCTTGTTATTGGTTTAGGCCTTGGCGAAAACTTTATTGCGTCTGATCAGTTAGCACTATTACCTGTTACTCGTAGCTTCATCTTTTTAGAAGAAGGCGATGTAGCGCGTATTACACGTGATACAGTAGAAATTTTTGACGAAAACGGCGACGCAGTTGAGCGTGAAGTGATTGAGTCAAACATTACGCAAGATGCATCAGGCAAAGGCGATTACCGCCACTACATGCTAAAAGAAATCTACGAGCAGCCACTTGCAGTACGTAATACGCTTGAAGGGCGTTTAAACGACGATCGCGTAGCAATTGATGCGTTTGGCGAAAGCGCTCAGCAAATATTTAAAGACGTAAAACACGTGCAAATTATTGCCTGTGGCACGTCTTACCATTCAGGTATGGTTGCACGTTATTGGCTTGAGCAATTTGCAGGCGTTAGCTGTAATGTAGAAATAGCTTCTGAATTTAGATACCGTCAGTCGTTTGTTCATGAAAATAGCTTACTTGTTACTATTTCTCAATCAGGTGAAACTGCCGATACGCTAGCTGCATTACGCCTAGCTAAAGAGCAAGGTTACATGGCCTCAATGACCATTTGTAACGTACCTGGTTCATCGCTTGTACGCGAATCAGACCTTGCCTTTATGACCAAAGCTGGTGCTGAAATAGGCGTGGCTTCTACTAAAGCATTTACAACGCAATTAGTTGGTTTGTTAATGCTTACTGCGTCTATAGCTCAAGAAAAACAGCTTGATCAAAGTGCTATTGTAAATGCTATAAAAGTACTACCTGCTAAGCTTGAAGAAACATTACTGCTTGCAGATGGCATTGCAGACCTTGCAGAAGAATTTGCCGACAAGCATCACTCACTGTTTTTAGGTCGCGGTTCACAATACCCAATCGCGATGGAAGGTGCGCTTAAGCTTAAAGAAATTTCGTACATTCACGCAGAAGCCTACGCAGCGGGCGAGCTAAAACATGGCCCACTCGCACTTATTGATGCTGACATGCCAATTATTGTTGTAGCACCAAACAATGAGTTATTAGAAAAGCTTAAATCAAACGTAGAAGAAGTACGCGCACGTGGCGGCATTATTTACGTATTCGCAGATAAAGATTCACACTTTGAGTCAGACGACACAATGCGTGTAATCAACGTAAACCACACTGACGATATTATTGCGCCAATTGTTTACACACTGCCATTACAGCTATTGTCGTACTACGTAGCGGTAATTAAGGGTACCGACGTTGACCAACCACGTAACTTAGCTAAATCGGTTACTGTTGAGTAAAATCAAAAGGTTATAGATTTTTATTAATGTTAAAAAAGCGCTTAATGCGCTTTTTTTGTGCCTAAAAGTCTGTTAGCTTTAATAACTTATTATTCTCTAAGGGATTAGTCATGCGTTTATTTGCAGTTATTTTTTTTGTTAGCTGTTTTGCTTTTAGTTCACAAAGTGTCTTTGCCCAACCTGGCGCTAAACAGCAACGTACTGATTACTCTCAGTTCACGCACACTATTAAATCGGCTGTTTTAAACGAAGAACGCACAGTTGTCGTTCAGTTACCTAAGAGTTATCAAGCTAATCCAAACAAGGTATATCCTGTTATATATCGCTTAGATGGCGCGGGTAATATACCGCTTGCCAGCACTGTTATTGAGCGTTTACAAAATGATAATCGTGCGCCAGAGGTTATTATTGTCGCTATTGAAAACACCAATCGCTTAAGAGATCTATACCCCACAGTGAATAAAGAGCCACAAGGCCCGGTAGGTGAAGGTGGTGGTGCAGCAACGTTTTTAGCATTTATAGAGCAAGAGCTTATGCCCTTGATTAATAAAAGTTACCGTACGCACAATTATAATGTGATTGCAGGGGCCTCTGCGGCAGGCGTGTTTGCACTTTATACTATGCAAGCTAACCCTGAGCTTTTCCAAGCGCATATTGCTTACAGCCCTGCGGTTTGGTGGAACTATGGTGCATCGGTAAAAGCAGCTAAGGCGTTTATTAATAAATCAAAAGACCTGAATAACTACGTTTATATCAATATAGGCGAAGAAGCCGGCATAATGCGTCAAAGGTACGATGAACTACAGCAATCACTGCAATCACATAAAGTGCGAGGGTTACGCTTTTTTAATGATGCGTTTAATGGTATCTCGCATGGCTTAACCTCTGCTGCAGGCATATTTAATGCTTATTACAACTTATTTTTACCTAAACAAATGCCTATAAGTGCTTTAACTAACGATATAACCTCTATCGATGCTTACTATCAAACATTATCTCAGCAATGGGGCGAGCAAATATCTCCACCAGATCGTGCTGTTAGATCACTCGGTTATAACTTAACGGGTAGCAAGCAGTTTACCCGTGCTATTGAAGTGTTTAAATACAATATAAAAAACCACCCAAAATCAGTCGATGCGCTTTCGGCATTGTCCTACGGTTATGAAATGCAAGGGGATACTCGCCAAGCGCTTGAGCAGATGGAGTCTGCTTTAGCAATTGCAGACGACTCATATCATTATATAAATTACTTAAAAGAAACTAGGGCTAGGTTAAAAAAGCATGATAAGAGGCAATAATTTAAGCTATTAACTTTTGAAAATTAAGCTGTTGATTATCGTATATAGCTAAAGTGAGGCCTAATTTTAGGCTTTAAATCACATAATAAGAAGGATATTTAAAGTGGCAGATTTATTAATTGAACACTTAAAAACAAAAGGAACTGAACATTCCGATTTAAGTTTATTAGTGAACCAATGGGGATTTGATCAAAAAATAATCCCAAAAGCTTTACAGAGTATTGGTAGTCTTTTCCCACACTTCAGCCGCCATGATGAATCTCATAGCAAACAAATTTTGATAAATATCGAAAGAATCTTAGGTAAAGAAAATATAGCTAATTTAACAGCTACAGATACATGGCTTATCTTAGAGTCTGCTTATTGGCATGATATAGGTATGGTAGTTCCGCAAAATGACCTAAAAGAAGCTTTTAGTGATCCTGATTTTCGTCACTATATTGATTCCATAGTTACAGACAAAAATCATCATTTAAATGAATTTTGCTCAAATTTTAATAATGAAAATCTGATAGATAGCTTTCAATTCATGGGATCGCCCATTGAGGCCACTGATAATTTTCGACAGCTAATGGCTGAATGGTTCAGAAGAAAACATGCGAATAGAGCTGAGCAAACGGTAAATACTCCTTGGGAATCCGCTGGTATATCTTCCCCAAGAACTGAGCTGATCCCTAAGAGGCTTTTCAGAATACTTGGGCAAATTTGTGCATTACATGGGGCTAATTTTAAAGAGATTGTTGGTGAAAATGGCTTACCTTATAAAGAGGCTGGATTAGGACAAGAAGATTGCCACCCTAGATTTGTTGCCTGCATGCTAAGAATTGGCGACTTGTTGGATTTAGATGACAACCGTTTTTGTCCTGTAATGAAAAAGATTGCTGGTGATAGCAGACCATCATTAAGTAAGGCTCATGAAGATAAACATGCTGCTATTAGGCATTTGCGCATAGACAAAGATAGGATTGAGGTTACGGCAGAGTGCAGTAGTGTTGATAGTTACCTTGAATCTTATAAGTGGTTTGAATGGTTAAAGCAAGAAACTCAGGCGCAAATGAGCCTTTGGCAAGAAATTGCACCTAGCAGGAGCTTTGGTTTATTACCTACTTTAGGGAATATACAGGTAAAACTTAGTGGGCAGCAGCAAGTACTGTCTGAAGGGGAAAGGCCTCAATTTAAACTTGATAGTGAACAAGCAATTAAGTTACTACAAGGAAGTAACCTTTATGCTTCAAAATTTGCCTGTATCCGAGAGCTTTTACAAAATGCTGTCGATGCAACTTTAATAAGTGTTTGGTTAAGGAATAAAAACAAGATTAGTTGTGAAAAATGGAAAGACCCAAGTGATCCAGAGGTAAAGAACGTTATTGGTAATGAAGCCATCGAAATTTCACTAAAAGAAATGGGAGAGTGCCCAAAAGAAAATGAAAATTCATTATGGGAGCTAACTATAAAAGATAACGGTACCGGCTTCAGTATTAAAGACTTTTCATACTTATTAAGCATTAGTAGCTCTAGTAAAAATAAAACAAAAAAAGATATTGTGGATTCAATGCCTGAGTGGATGAAGCCATCAGGAGCATTCGGTATTGGTTTTCAGAGTTCATTTATTCTTGCAGATAAAGTGAGCATTACATCAAAAAGTCTCTTTACTAATGAGTGTAGCCATGCAGAACTATATAACCCTCTAGGTGAAAAAGAGGGGTTAGCACTTTTAAAAAGTTTGCCTAATGATATATCTACTCAACATGGGTCTGAAGTTAAGATTATATTTTCGCTTAAAAAAATTGCTACAAGTTGGAGTATAAGTTTACATAGAGAGCCAAGTGTTAAAAGCATGATTTTAGATAACCACGATCCAAATTTAGATGAATCGTTTCCATTTGAGTCAGCACGAATTGCTGACTCGATAGTTGATTTTGCGAAACACTCACCAATTAGAATTAATGGTCATTATAAAGCGAAAGATCAGAAGGCTATGCCTCTTTATATTAAAGGTGAAGAAAAAAAAGGATATTTTATAGATTTAGGAGGTGAACAAGTCGAGCTACTATTTTACCCTACTAGTCGGTTTTCGCGGGTTAAAACTTTATATCGTGGACAGGAATTTGATTCTGGAAATATCAGATTTCTTTTTGCAGATATAACGATAAATTTACTTTCAGGTAAAGCTGGTGCTTGGCTTTCAATTAATAGAGATGAAATAAACAAAGAGGCTAGTGCAAAACTGATACAAGTTATTGAAAATTCTCTTTTCCATATTTCTGAGAAGTTAGTCGGAAATTTGAAAGCTAATCAAGAGAGCTCAGATGTTAAAGAAGAGTTTAAAATACATTTTTCTTTATTTTTAAATGCCATGGCTTTAATGGATTCTAGTAATAATCCCTGGGAAAAGCTATCTGATGACTTTAATCGTTTTGGTAAATTTTGGCTCAAATATGAGGTTGCAGATAAAGCTTTAGACGAGTATTTAAGTGGGGAGCTATTAAAAATTGGAGAAAAAAACCTTAATGGTGATAACGTTTCTAATTGTAATATCTATTTGGGGAGTAACCCTGATGATGATGATTTGATAAAATGTTTAGTATTTAAAGAGTGGCAAGTAAGGTATGGAGTAAATACAATTGAAGTAATTGAATCAGATGACTTTAAAAATCAAAAAACAGATTTAGTTTACTGCTGTACAAAACAAAAGCCATCACAACCTTATAACAATAATGCTTTGCTTTCAGCTTTAATGAAAGCAAACTCAAAAAGTAATTCAAACACTAGATTTTTGCTGCCACCTCTTATAGGTTTTGAATCATTAGTGCTAGATAAGTCCACCACGTTAAATGCTCATTATTTATTTGATACAGGAGTAGGTGATTACGAATACATGCTTTTGCCCCATTTATTTACAACTCCTAAAGGTAGGTATTCTACTGAAGGTATAATTTTTGTATCCGAAGAGAAGTTAGATAAGTTTTGTGAGTGGATAAAACCTAAATTGAAAAACATGTTGACTGAGGCAGAAATTAAAGAAAAATATGATGAGTTAATTAAGTATATAGATGCCTTGATGGCCGAATCACCTTACAAAGATAAGTGGTTTAAATTATTAGCTAAATAATAAAATTGATAGCTAAGAACTAAGTTGAGTCCACCAAGGTTTGTTTAAGGAAAAAATTATTTTTCTAGGGCGTGAACCTTCGCTCTAGAAAACTTGAACTGATGAAGTACCAATATTATCGAGTCAAGTTTATTACTTACAACACGCAGCTGTTACCTATAAAAACATAAAAATCACTAACCTCTACTTAATAGCTGCTAAATACGCTAAAATTACAGGCTACTTTTTAGCAATAAGCCCGTAATAAATATGACCTCAGCCGCAAGCCCTAGTACTTTTAACGATCTTGGCCTTATTCCAGAGCTACAAGCTCGTTTAACCGATTTGGAATATAGCCAACCTACGCCAATTCAAGCTAAGGCGATCCCTAGTGTACTTGCTGGTAGCGATTTAATTGCGGGGGCGAATACCGGCTCAGGTAAAACAGCAACGTTTGCTTTGCCTATGCTACAAACGCTATTTTTAGCGCAAGGTGCTAAAAAAACAGCTAGCAAAGGTAACTTTGTATCAGGGCTTATTTTGGTACCTACCCGCGAGCTTGCGACGCAGGTGGCCGATAGCGTGAAATCGTATTCAGCTAACTTTAATGGAGCAATTAAAACGGTAGCAGTATTTGGTGGTGTGTCGGTTAATACACAAATGCAGGCACTGCGCGGCGGCGCCGATATTATTGTTGCAACGCCAGGGCGTTTGCTCGATTTAATCTCAAGCAATGCGATTAAGCTCGACAAAGTAACAACCTTAGTACTTGATGAAGCCGACCGCATGCTAAGCCTTGGCTTTACTGAAGAGCTTGCTGAGTTATTGGCGTTAATGCCTGCTAAAAAACAAACCATGTTGTTTTCAGCAACCTTCCCAGAGCAAGTCACTCAATTAACGCAAGAACTATTAACTAATCCTGTTGAAATACAAGTACAAAACAAAGATGAAAGCACCTTAGTACAGCGCGTATTTACAGTTAATAAAGGCGAAAAAACTACGGTTTTAGCGCATTTAATTAAAGCGCATAAATGGCGCCAAGCACTTATTTTTGTAAACGCTAAAAAAGACTGTGAGCATTTAGCCAGTAAACTTGAAAAACGCGGTGTTAACGCACAGGTTTTCCATGGTGATAAAGGCCAAAGTGAGCGTACTCGTGTAATAGAAAAATTTAAAGCCGGCGAAATAGAAATACTTATTGCAACCGACATTGCAGCGCGTGGTTTAGATATTGAAAAGCTGCCAGTGGTAATAAACTTTAATTTACCACGTAGCCCTGCTGATTATATGCACCGTATTGGTCGAAGTGGTCGTGCTGGTGAAGTAGGTTTGGCATTATCATTAATTGATTATGAAGATTTTCATCACTTTAAAATAATCGAGAAGAAAAACAAGCTACGTTTAGAGCGTGAAGAGGTAGCTGGTTTTGTAGTAAACCAAGCCAATCTTGATGCTGCCGAGGCGCTTAAAAATGAAAAGCCGATGGCAAAGCCAGAAGGCTCAGGTAAGAAAAAGAAAAAAAATAAAGCCGATGATATAGATGATGTATGGAGTGGTTGGAGAGGGCGTTCTAAATAGGAAATATAATTTATTATTTTGTCTAAACTTACAATTGGCGATAAAATCAGTTATTGACGTATTGGTCAATTTTGACTAAGATCATTATTAACAACTAACCCTACTTCCACGCGTAGCATTGAGTCTCCTGGATATAGGGAGAAAAAGCCGACCTTAGTGTCGGTTTTTTTGTAGCTAAAATTTAAGGATCGACTTTGAAGACTCGAATATATATTGATGGATATAATTTATATTATGGATGTCTTAAGCGAACACCTTACAAGTGGTTAGATATATTTAAATTATTTGATGACTACATCCTCCCCAGTGCTGCAAGTAAAGCCCATACTAACGACAATTTAAGCATTAAATTTTTTACCGCTAATATCGTAGAAAAAGCAGCTACGTCAAAAGATTCTTTAGCTGATCAGCAGGCTTATCACCGAGCTTTAACTTTCAATAGTTCAAATGGTCAGCTAGAAATAATCAAAGGTTACTACTCTGTAAACCCAACACGTGCATTTAAAATTGATGAAAAAGAACCTAAAAAACACCCAAATGAATGTGAGTATGTGGACATTTGGAAGCTTGAAGAAAAGCAAACTGATGTAAATATTGCGGTGGAGGCTTTATTTGATGTATTTACGGATGACTCAATTGAGCAAGTTGTGTTTGTTACTAATGATACAGACTTAGAAAGGGCTTTAGAAAAAATAAAATCTCTAAATAAAGTTAAAATAGGCTTAGTGATCCCTACTACTGATAGTGTTCGTTACCCCAATGAAAAACTAGATATACATGCTGATTGGACGCGTAGGAATATTTTAATTGAAGAACTAAAACAGTCGCAGTTGCCACGTGTTATCCAGGGAGGAAGAAAACCAGTTTCTAAACCTATAGGTTGGTTTGGTCAGCCAGAAATACTTGAAGAAATAATATTAACTTTATTACAAGTTGAAGCTAATCGAACTAAATGCTGGCGCTGGTTGGAAAAACCATTACCTAGCTTTGATGATTTACCGCCATTAACAGATCCTCCTATTCTATTACTCGATAATGAAGAAACAGCAAAAATAGTGCTAAGTTACGCACAAAAATATACTCAGCTATTTAATAACTAGCGACATGAAACTACTTATATTTAATAAAGGGTGAAATGTGGACTTAATATCAAAACTATTATTACTTTCTACTACTTTAATATGCTTTAAATTAAGTGCAAATACCCCATACGAAATCCCTAGAAGTAGCGTTATTCAACTAACCGAACCTTCTAGTAAGCGTGTTTACTCTGTTTACATTCAATTGCCTAAGTCATATAAAAATAAGCAGGATAAAACATATCCAGTTATTTACTTAACCGATGCGCCGTACACGTTTCCTATAGTGGCAGGGGCAACACGATTTCCTATGAATACCGGAAAAATGCAGCAAGCAATTATTGTCGCCATTGGTTATGAAAAAGGGTCTATTGGATCAGCTAGTCGAATTAGAGACTACACACCTACCTTTACAAAAGATTGGAAAAAACAAACAGGTAATGCGCAAGGACACATTAAGTTTATTAAAAACACTGTGTTTCCTTATATTGAGCAAAACTACCGTGCCAGTCATACACAAAAAACCTACATAGGTAACTCGCTTGGCGGCTTATTTGGTGCCACTATTTTATTTACAGAACCGAATTTATTTAGCCATTATATTATTGGTAGCCCGTCTATTTGGTTTAATAATAATGCATTGTTAAAGTTTAAGGCACACAGGCCAAAAACAGCTATTAAGGTTTATATTTCGGTGGGTGAAAAGGAAACACCAGCTTTTGGTGAAGGGCAAAATATGGTTGAGGGTGCCAAGCAATTGGTGCAAAAAATTAATGCACTTAACAGTGATAAAATACAATTAAAAAGTGTTGTTATTGAAGGGGCTAGCCATGCAACAGCATTTCCTACTACAGCAATACAAGGGCTTGATTGGGTGTATAGCACTGTAAGTGAGTAATACAGTAAAATTACTGACGTTAGAAAAATTGTTATTTAAAACCCATCATTAGCTTGGCTAATGATGGGTTTATTTTTTAATATGTAATTAAAGAGTGAGCTAGTTACTCAAGTTTTTATTAACTTAATTGTACTAGCTCAGACTTGATCTGACAGTTACCCGTTTTTTAATCGGTGACTGTCAGTCTAGATTTGAGCTAAATTT
>NZ_JADYWM010000035.1:0-15777 GCF_015864815.1 Pseudoalteromonas sp. NZS100 | reverse complement strand
TTTTTCACCCAAATTTGTATGCTTATTAGCATAACATTTCTTTCTTAATGGGTGGCCAAATTAACTATGCCACTACATAGACTTACCAATTAAGGGGTCGGAGCTACTTTCTCTATATGACTTTGTGACAATATTTTCTTCACTGGATGATTCAAAATCACTTATTTCTTTTTTCAACTACCTAAAACAAGATGAACTTACATTTGGTTTATCAGGCCCTGTAGACAAACTTGCAGCCTATATTGATTCGCATTCTGTTTTAGTCGACGGAGCAAATGAACCGACTCATATAATGTTAGACCCTCATTACGGTTGTGATTGGCGATTTGGTAAGCTAAAAGAGTACTGGTGTAATGCCCCAAAACAATTTCCAGTAAAATACAAGTCTTGGTGTTTGGAAAGTAATTATGATGATATTTACTCAATAATAGCCAAAGATGACTTCACAATCTCTTGGTATACAGTAATTGGTGAGTGTGAAGTTCACTTTTACAGTATGAACATTAGTGAAAATTTAGAGATCGAAGATGCCAAAATTCTTACTCTTGCTTTAGAAGCTTTTACAGATGCCCTTAAGCAAAGAGAGGAATTAATTTCGAGCCTAAATATATTTTGTAAAAGCTTTATTAGGATTAATTGTATTGCTGCACCAGCTAGATATGATGATAAAAATATCACGGATGCATTAAATAGCGAATTTTTAATAAATTATCATCTAACAAAGGAGGATAATGAAGTATTAGAATTAACTACCAACTTTAATCTGAGCTCTATTTTTGCTCACTTTCGTGAAGCTAAAGATGCTTCAGCACAAGCAAAAGCTGTTCATGAGTTACTTGTTATGCTGAGTACATTAGCTAATTCAGATTATCCAGAGAATGTAGCTAAAGCTATTAAAGAAAGTTGTTCTAGATCCCCAAGGGTTTTGATTAATGCAATTGAAAAAAATATTTCCTTACCTGAGTATTCAGATTATGAGACTGCACATCCTCGAGATTATAAATTAGCAAGGAAAGAGTTAGCTATTATTTTAAAAAGTTTGGGGGTGAAACCAGGTCGATATGAGCTAAGCGCCGCTAAGAAAATAATAAATGATGCAAGAGATAAATTTAGAGTTGATATTCATAGGAAAATACAGAGCTTTAACAGGGCTAAGCTGATAGAGCTATGTATAACCCAACATGAGAAGTTATTTGTAAAATCCAAGGAGTTCCAGCAGCGAATTATACAGAGTTTGAAGCATGAAGTTGCATATGATCGAGAAGAAAAACTCCATGAAACTAAAGATAAAAACTCTAAGGACTCTCAAAATATTAGGTACCTAATAGAGTTTTGTGTTGGTATGGAGTGGGATGGAGGCATTAATTGTAAACTTCAAAATTTTCAAGAATTGATTGGAAAAGTTGATTGGTTAAGTGTTCTATATTCTGCTAGTGATATTCTACATAATGGAATTCAAGTAGCTGGAATAGAAATTAATGACGACTTTGTTCCAGAAGTTTTCTATTCAAAAGAACGCGAAGAGCAAGAAAGGAAGTTTACTCGACTAGAATCAGAGATCAAACTCGGAAAAGGTTTAAATGAAGAAGACCAGGTAAGCTCAAACCTTGAACGGTTTGTTCCTAGTTTGGATTCTGCGTTTGAAACAGATTTAGGTTTTAAATTTACATTGATGATTGAAGTGCTCTCGGTTATGTCAAAGTGGACACAATATAAAGAAGGCGTGAAAGAGTCATTTATATATCAAAGCGAGCCAAGTGATTTGGTAAATGTCATATCAATGGCTTTGGGCGAATCTAATCGAAATGCAATAAATAATGCTATTAACTTCCTCACTCTGGAGCCAAAGAAAACTCTAATTTTGTTTGGAAAAAATACTAAGGAACCAGATGTTCCTGTATGGGAGCATAACAAGAGGGCTTACAGGTATACATTAAGGCCTATTGTTCCACTCTTAGGGAGTAATGACTTGTTGTGGGGAGCTGGCATGGCAGAACAGGCCCGAAATATTTGGGCTGGGGCTATAGCTGAAGGATATCTACCTACGGAACAAAGCTCTAAATTGATAAATGGATCAGTCAGGAGAATTAAAGAGAGTATTGAAAAAGATCTTGAGTACGCATCTGAAAAAGTTGTGCGTAGATACTCGAATTATGTTTTACGTGGTATCGATTTTAAAAGACGCTTCAAGTCAGAGAATTTTGACGACGTTGGTGACTATGATGTCCTAGCATATTGGCCAAATGAAAATCGTTGGCTCACTATAGAGTGTAAGTACGTTCAACCATCATTTTGTATTAAGGACTCGAAGCGGTTGCAGGAAAAAATGTTTGATAAATCTAAAGGAAAAAGCCATTTATGTAAAATAGCTAAAAGGAGAGAGTTTTTATTAAGAAATCTAGAAAAATTAAGAGAGTTATTAAAATGGCCTGCCACCAAAAATAGTAGTGATGTAGTAATTGAAGAGCTCTATGTTAGTAAAAACACCTATTGGTGCATGTATGTAACACCATATCCCGTACCGACTGAATTCGTCCAGATAGATAGGCTAGATAATTGGTTCATAACTAACGGTTTTACCAAATAAGGAGCTACATAATGAGGGGGGTAGAAATAATTACGATACCTGTCTATCGTATTGAAAGGGGTAAATATAACAAACAGAAAGATTTGTTTTCTGAAAAGGTAATGTTTGGAGGCCCTGATGGTGAATTTAAAAGAGCTTATGCTAAAAGTGATAGGAATTGGTATTTAAATTTCAAATATCACTTAGATGAAAAATTTGGTGGTTCTTGGGAATATAATGAAATAATCGGTTATTTAGAAATTTATATACTTGGTAATCAAGTTAGGGCTCAATATTGGCAAGACAATAAAAAAAGAATTGTAAAAACGAGGAAGAAACAATTTGTATTTAAAACACACAAATTAGTTCCAGAAGTTAGCTTTGATAGAAACCCCACAAATGAAGATATTTTTGATGTCATAAATGAGTGTATTTCAGATTGTAAGCAAGAACTAAAAGGCAGGTTCCTTGATACAAGTACTCTAGATCGTTTGGGGCCTTACATAAATTGGAAGCAATTGATTCAAAATGAGAGTTTACACAATTAATCGTGTATAAAACCACTCCTTTCAAACCTGTAAAGCCATAAATCGGAACCCCGCAAGCGGGGCCCCCTTGCTTCGCAACCCTTCGGGCGATTTCTAGCTTGACTGGATTTTCTCTGCGTAGTGAAGGTTATCCAAGAGGTATGCGGCGCTCTGAGTGGCAAGCACTCGACGCTTTCACACCTCCTGGATACAACTGGCTTGTCAAATAAAAGCGGGAAAGAGGGATGGTAAATAAATATATATTTATCTGTTTTTATTATATTTTCCCAGTTTCCCATATTTCCCAACCTAATATCCTTTATTGAAATAAACTAGGTAGGGTGGTCATCGCCTCTTTTCGCTTACGTTCAACTATATCAGAGTAAATTTGTGTTGTTTTCAACTCTGAGTGGCCTAGTAGCTTTGATACCGTGTAGATATCGATATCATTAGTTAACATACGGACTGCGAACGAGTGCCTTCCACAGTGAAAGGTTATGTGCTTTGTAATCCCTGCTCTGAGCATCCATTGGGTTAGGGCTACGTTTGTATAGCTTGAGTATCTTAAGCCTTTAAAAACACGTTCATGGGCTTCTCCTTGCGAACCTAATAAGCTGATCGCATCATCGGGCAAATCAAGGTACTGAAGGTTTTTTGTTTTCTTATGTTTGAACGTCGTGCGTTGCTCTTTTAAAGCTATTTGATTCCACGTTAGCTTGTGAATATCGCACCAGCGCATACCGGTGAGGCAACTGAATAAGAATGCTCTTTTGAGTACATCATATCGGCATTCTGTTCTATAGAGAGCTGTCAATTCTTCCTCTTCTAAGTAATTACGAGGGTTTTGTTCGATCTTGATGCTCTTTACTTCGTTTACAGGATTTCGGCGTATAATGCCTTCGTGAAATGCTTTGTTTAAAGCCGCTCTCACTTTATTGAAATAGCATGATGTAGTATTTGAAGAAAGTAGCTTATCTGACTTTGTTCGTGCATGTTTAATTAAGTATGTTCTGAACCCTAATAATACATCAGCATCGAAGTCTGCAAATGATAAAGGGTTACCCTCACAGTACTTTTGCAAATGGATTAATGCTGATTCCCACAGAGATACATTTGATTTACTGTCTGTGTGCTCTTTGTCATTAATTATTTGCTGCATGTAGCTATAAAAGCTTTCTTGCTGCTTTTCTGAGTCTTCAAAATGATGCTTGTTGTTAGCTAAGTCGACAACTGCTTGTGCTCTTATCTTTTCAGAAATATCTAGGGTCTTTTTATTGTGATCTCGTTCAAACTTGTCTTTAGGAGTGGCATAAATAAACAAGTCTAATGATTGTCTTTTACGGCGTTTTACTCGTTTGCCATTTTCATTTAGGTAAGAGCCATAATTTCTGGTTAATAAAAGTTGTTGGCGGCCAGCACTATCAGCTGATTTTTTCTCGATGGTTAGTTTCATAATAAATTCCTCTTTGGTGGACCAATAGTGGCCCACAACAAAGAAGTAAGTGGGCCATTCGAGGCCCATATTATGAAACTAAAGGAAGCTAGAGAAAGATAAAAAAGTTATTAAATGTATGAATGTATTAGATATTTCAACTTTATTTGGATGTTTCTTTCCTTTGGTTTACCTTGTTATTTACCAATACAAAATGAGCTAAATATTTTGCCAAGTAAGTCGTCTGAGGTAAATTCACCGGTTATTTCGTTTAAATACTGCTGTGTTAAACGCAATTCTTCAGCCAATATTTCACCAGCAATGTGCATTTCTAATTGTGTTTTACCTGTTTCTAAATGATACGCAGCACTCTCTAGTGCATCCAAATGACGACGGCGCGCCATAAAGCCACCCTCTGTTGCGCCTTGAAAGCCTATACAGGCTTTTAAATGCTCGCGAACAAGTTCAATACCGTCAGCATTTTTAGCACTTAAGCTGATGACCGGGTATTGTTGCTCTTGCTCCATTCCGACTATATCACCCGATAAATCAGCTTTATTTCTGATGACCGTAACCCCCATACCTTCTGGTAATTTTGCCATAAATTCAGGCCAAATTTTATGCGGGTCAGTATCTAAAGTGTCAGTGCCATCAAGCATAAATAAAACGCGATCGGCTTGGTTTATTTCATCCCACGCCCGTTCAATACCTATTTGTTCTACTCTATCTGGGCTCTCTCGTAGGCCTGCGGTATCTATAATATGCAATGGCATACCATCTATATGTATATGCTCTCGTAGTACGTCGCGAGTGGTACCGGCTATTTCTGTTACGATTGCAGCTTCACGACCGGCTAGGGCGTTTAGTAGGCTTGATTTACCGGCATTTGGGCGACCAGCAATAACAACACGCATACCTTCGCGCATGATGCTACCTTGTTTTGCTTGGTTGGTTACGGTATTAAGCTGGGTAATAATGGCGTCTAAGTCGCCTGATACTTTACCGTCTGATAAAAAATCAATTTCTTCATCAGGAAAATCTATTGCCGCTTCTACATACATACGTAAGTGAATTACTTTTTCTACAAGCGTTTCTATGTGTTTAGAAAATTCACCTTGGAGAGACTGTAGGGCGCTTTTGGCAGCTTGTTCGCTTGTAGCATTAATTAAGTCGGCGATGGCCTCTGCTTGTGTTAAATCAAGCTTGTCATTCATAAATGCCCGCTCAGAAAACTCACCAGGCTTTGCTAAACGAACGCCCTCTATTTTACTAATTTCTTTAAGTAGCATATCAAGTACTACAGGACCGCCGTGGCCTTGTAATTCAAGTACGTCTTCACCAGTAAATGAGTTAGGACCTGCAAAGTAAATGGCAATACCTTGGTCAAGTTGCTCGCCAGCTAGGCTTTTAAATGGCACGTAATCGGCGTAGCGAACTTTAGGAATTTTACCTACTACTTTTTCGGCGACACTTTTAGCAAGGCTGCCTGAAACGCGAATAATACCAACACCACCACGTCCGGGGGCAGTTGCTTGTGCTGCAATTGTATCTTGATTGATCATGCTATTAATTTGCCAACGATGAGTAACTTTATGGCGGTATTGTAACCTATGAAATAAACACTCGCGAATACTCTGGTGAAAAACAGGCAATAAAAAAGGCGACCGAAGTCGCCTTTATATAAGTAATATACCCAAGCCATCTCAAGATGCGAGTTTCAGTTGGAGTTAAAAGCTATTTAGGCAAGGCATTGATTGAGAATAATAGTGGTTCTATTGTTAAAATCAATAACGCGGTATAAATCGCTTTTAAACCAACCCTTTGGGCGTTTCACAGGTACTTAATTTCATCGTTGTTACTTTTTAAAAGGGACTGCCATTCTTGCGAAGTAACGCCTTGATCTTAAGCCCCTGTGAAACGCTGAATTTTGCATCTTGATGTGGCTTGGGTATAGGCGCTAGCCTCTTACTTTAATTCCTTTCTTTTCCATGCCACGGTAGATGATTAACATCTGGACAATAGAAATAAGGTTAGACACTAACCAGTAAAGAACTAAACCCGATGGGAACCATAAGAAAAATACAGAGAAGATAACCGGCATAAAGGTCATCATTTTTTGCTGCATTGGATCAGTTACCGTCATAGGCTGAAGTTTTTGCGTCACAAACATACTCGCACCAAATAAGATTGGTAATACGTAGTACGGGTCTTGTGCAGAAAGGTCTGTTAACCAAAAAATAAATTCAGCATGGCGAAGTTCAGTTGACTCTAAGAATACGTAGAACAAGGCTAAGAAAATTGGCATTTGTAGCAAAATAGGGAAACAGCCACCCATTGGGTTAACTTTTTCTTTTTTGTACATTTCCATAGTTGCTTGGCCGAACTTTTGACGGTCGTCACCAAACTTTTCTTTAAGAGCTGCCATTTTAGGCTGTAGCGCACGCATTTTTGCCATTGAAGTGTATTGCGCTTTAGTAAGTGGGTACATTAACGATTTAACGATAATAGTGATGGCAATAATTGCTACACCCCAGTTACCTAAAATGCTATGTAGCCATTTTAGCAATACAAATAAAGGTTGCGAAATAAACCATAACCAACCGTAATCTACAGTTAAGTCTAAGTCTGGGTGAATCGCTTCAAGAATATCTGACTCTTTCGGACCCATATAATAAGTAGCAGTTAGTGTTTGCTCACTACCAGCTTGAATATTTACAGCGGGATCTTTAGCACCAATAATAGCGGCATTACTTTTTGTAATTAAGCTATAAATTGTATTTGTTTGATCCTGCATTGGAACCCAAGCACTTACAAAGTAATGTTGTATAAATGCAACATAACCACCTTGCGTGTTTTTGTTTAGGTTTTTATCAGCCATATCTGAAAAACTATACTTTTCGTATGGTTCTTCGTCAGTACCGTATGCAGCACCTAAATAGTTTTGATCAACCATGCTACCTTTTTCTTGTACGGTACGCTTAATTTGCGTGTATAGCTGTACTTGAAGAGGTGCGCTGGTAGTGTTGTTGATTTTGTATTCTAAGCCTACGTCATACTGACCTTTTTTGAATACATACGTTTTAGTAAAACTAACACCATTACTATCAGTAAACTGAAGTGGAACGCGAAGCTCATCACCCGTTAAGGTATATGATTTTTGTTCGGTACTATAAGTAGGGCGACCGTTAGCTGATGCGTCAGGGCCATTTAAGCCAATTAAGCCACTTTGTGAAAAGTATTGTTTGCCACTATCAAGCTGACCAAGAAGCATATAAGGTGTTTCACTTCCTTTAGTTTCTTCGTATTGAAGAAGGTCTGTTTCAACAATGTCACCGCCTTTGGTGTCAATTTTAACTTTAAAAACGTCAGTTGTGATTTCAATAACTGAACGTTTAGCTAAAGTTGCTGAAGCGGGTAAACCTGAATCTGACGATGAAGGAATATAATCATCCGACTCTGGTGAATTTGCTTGTAGTGTTTGTGTTGTGGCACTTGGATCGGCTTTAGGCTTGTTGTAATCATTATCCCATTCTTGGAACAATAAAAACGACACTAGCATTAGGCCAATTAATAAAAACGTGCGTTGCGATTCCATAACAGCTCTTATTTCTCGTGTTGGTGGTTAATATGGGTTAATTTTTCAGGTACGGGGTCGTCTCCACCTGAATGTAAAGGATGGCATTTTAATATGCGTTTTAAAGCTAACCAACTACCTTTTATAAATCCATGCAAATTAATTGCTTGAATTGCATAATGTGAGCAGCTTGGATTAAAACGACAATGCGGACCTAACAGCGGGCTAATCCACTTTTGATAACCGCGGATAAATAACACTAAACAAATCTTAGGAAAAGCAACAAGTGGTTTAATTAACCTCATGATGTTTATGCCCCTACTTAAGTTTAGTGAGATAGATATCATGTATTTAAAGACTCAATTAGAAATTTTAAATGCATGATTAAAAGGTGAGCTAAAGATACATTAATTAACCCTGCAATTCTATTGCAATTAGGTTTGTTTATTAGATTTAGCTGATTTGTTTGGGCGTTTCTTAAAAGGTGGCGGTTTAGGTGCACCTGGTTTACAGCGTTCGTTAATTTTTCGCCATAATTTAGTAAGTTGTTTGGTTAATTCTTCATTAGACTGTTCATCAATACCACTTTTCACCATAAGCACAATATCAATATTATCGATGCTGTGTTGATTTAAACGAAAACTTTCGCGAGCGAGACGTTTAATACGGTTTCGTTGGCATGCCTTTTTTACGCGTTTTTTAGCAACAGTAAGACCTAACCGAGGTTTTTCTTGGTCATTTGGTTTAGCTAATAGAGTAAAGAAAGGAGTTGCAGCCCGAGCGGGTTCATTAAATATGCGAGAGTAATGCGAGGGAGTTAACAGACGTAACTCCCTGCCAAAGCTAAAGTCTTCCACTTATAAATTAAGCAGAAAGAACTTTGCGGCCTTTAGCGCGGCGACGTGCTAATACTTTACGGCCATTTACAGTTGCCATGCGAGCACGGAAGCCGTGTGCACGTTTGCGTTTTAAAACGCTAGGTTGAAAAGTTCTTTTCATAACAATCTCATCCGATCGGTTAAAGTTAAAACATCCTATACAGGTCGCGATCCTGGCATAGGTGCCATTGCGAGCGCGAGATATTATAGAGTAAGTAACGTAAAGTCAATCATAATTACGTTCGCAGTATATAGCCTACTTATGGTCCATAAAGAGATCATGTAGGGCGATCTGATAGGATCATCATAAATAAGAAGTTTTCCACAGCCCCTGTATAAAAAGTGAATAAAAGCGGGGGAAAAGAAAATTGGATCGTAAATTTGGTTCGCGATCTTGGTGTTATTTTGTTATGATCTCCTCTTCGGATCTAAAATAAAAACTGTTTTAAATCAGGTTGTTAATGATTTTATACATCGATATCAACAATTTTATAAAAATCAATCTTTTACTTGTGGATAAAGTGCCTTCATAATACGCGGTCTTGGGTCGCTTATTGGACCATTTGAACGCAATAAATGTATGATTTATAATCATTAATGATGTGCGGGAATAAAAATTATATCTCTGGGAGTTTAACTGTGTATCTGTCGGTTTGGCAAAGTTGTTTATATGTATTGCAAGATGAGCTGCCTTCGCAGCAATTCAGTATGTGGGTAAGACCACTACAAGCAGAAAGTACCGAAGATACCTTGACGATTTATGCACCTAATCGCTTTGTGCTTGATTGGGTAAGAGAAAAGTACCTAAATAGAATTAACGAATTATTAGTAGAAATTTGTGGTGTTGAAGCACCAAAGCTACGTTTTGATGTAGGTAGTAAGCCTTTATTAAATGCGCAAGCTGCACCGGTTATAGAAACGCAATCAGCACCACAAGCTTCTACAAAACAACAGCCTCGTGAGCAAAAGCCTGTTGTTGAACCTGCGCCTAAATCAGGTTACAAATCTAACATTAAAGAAAATTATACCTTTGACAGCTTTGTTGAGGGTAAATCAAACCAATTAGCAAAAGCAGCGGCTACTCAAGTTGCCGATAATCCTGGCTCTGCTTTTAATCCTGTATTTATTTACGGTGGTACTGGTTTAGGTAAAACTCACTTATTACATGCAGTAGGTAACGGCATTATGGCAAACAAGCCAGATGCTAAAATTGTTTACATGCATTCAGAACGCTTTGTTCAAGATATGGTAAAGGCACTGCAAAATAATGCGATAGAAGAATTTAAGCGTTATTACCGCAGTGTTGATGCATTAATGATTGATGATATTCAATTTTTTGCTAATAAAGAGCGTTCACAAGAAGAGTTTTTTCATACCTTTAATGCATTGCTTGAAGGCAACCAACAAATTATTTTAACCTCTGACCGTTATCCAAAAGAGATTGAAGGGGTCGAAGACCGTCTTAAATCACGTTTTGGTTGGGGATTAACAATCGCGATTGAGCCACCAGAGCTTGAAACTCGCGTTGCTATTTTGATGAAAAAAGCACAGCAAAGTAAGATTAACTTACCACATGAAGTTGCCTTTTTTATCGCCAAAAAATTACGTTCAAATGTACGTGAACTAGAAGGCGCACTTAACCGTGTAATTGCTAATGCTAATTTTACAGGTCGTCCTATTTCGATTGATTTTGTAAAAGAAGCACTACGCGATTTACTTGCCTTGCAAGATAAGCTGGTTACGATAGATAATATTCAGCGCACCGTTGCTGAGTACTACCGAATTCGAGTGTCAGATCTATTGTCTAAGCGCCGCAGCCGCTCTATAGCAAGGCCACGCCAAGTTGCCATGGCATTATCTAAAGAATTAACTAATCACAGCTTACCTGAGATTGGTGACGCATTTGGTGGACGCGATCATACGACTGTATTACACGCATGTCGTAAGATAAAATCACTACGTGACGAAAGCCACGAAATTAAAGAAGATTACCAAAACTTAATAAGAACATTGTCATCTTAGGGCTGACTTTATTATGCAAATAACAATATCAAGACAACAATTTTTAAAGCCATTGGTGCAAGTGTCGGGTGCAATAGAGCGCAAACACACGCTACCAATCTTATCTAACGTTTTGTTAGTGGTAGAAAACGGACAACTTTCAATGACGGGTACTGACCTTGAAATTGAATTAGTTTCTGGCGTATTTGTAGGTGATGATATTGCCGATACAAAACTAACGTTACCCGCTAAAAAGTTACTCGATATTTGTAAAAGTCTACCAGATGGTTCAGACATTACTTTAAGCTTGCAAGAGCACCAATTACTTTTAACCAGTGGTAAAAGCCGTTTTTCATTAACGACTTTATCTGCTGATGATTTTCCTAATTTAGAGCAGTGGGATGGTGAGGTTGAATTTCAACTAACTCGTTTAGAGCTTCGTAAGTTACTTGAAAGCACGCATTTTTCGATGGCAAATCAAGACGTACGTTATTACTTAAACGGTATGTCGTTTGAAGTAGATAATACAGACATAAAAACAGTAGCAACAGATGGTCACCGTTTAGCTATTGCACAAAAGCAATTAACGCAATCGCTTAATACTCAACGTCAATTAATTATACCTCGCAAAGGTGTGCAAGAAATTATGCGCCTTATGGTAGCTGACGACGAATTGGTTACAATTCAGTTTGGTGCTAACCATATTCGTATCATTGATATTGAGTTTACATTTACAAGTAAGCTAGTTGATGGACGCTTTCCTGATTACCGTCGTGTATTACCACGTGGTGGTGACAAAGTAATTACAGCTAACCGAGAATGGTTACGAAATGCGTTTCAACGTGTGTCTATTTTATCGAATGAAAAATTTCGTGGTGTACGCTTAAACCTATCAAACGGTTTATTAAAAATTACTGCCAATAACCCAGAGCAAGAACAAGCTGAAGAAGTTGTTGAAGTAAGTTACGAAGGCGCGGACCTAGAAATAGGATTCAACGTGTCTTACGTATTAGATGTACTAAACACATTAAAAACAGAAGACGTACTATTTACATTAGCCGACTCAAACAGCAGTGCATTAATTGAAGGTGCAGGCGATGAAGAAGCAATGTACGTTGTTATGCCTATGCGTTTATAAGACTATAAATACATAATGAGCTTAAGTCATTTGAGCCTCAAATATTTTCGTAATATTGAGGCGCTGACGCTAGAACCAGTCAACGGCGTTAATATAATTTATGGTGAAAATGGCAGCGGAAAAACCAGCCTTTTAGAGGCTATATATTACCTTTCTCATGGCAAATCTTTTCGTACTCCAAAACACAAAAGTATTATTGCGCACCAGCAAGAGCAATTTGTAATTCACGGGCGTAAAACAATACACGATTTATCAATTCCAATTGGTATTAGTAAAACGCAAACGGGTGAGACTAATTTAAAAATTCAAGGTAAGGCGAGCCGTAGGATATCAGAACTCGCTCAACTTATGCCTGTACAAATTATTACACCAGAGAGTTATTCTTTGTTTTTTGGTGGACCTAAAGAGCGCAGAAAGTTTTTAGATTTAGGTTTGTTCCACGTGGAACATGAGTTCTTTTTTTTGTGGCAATCATTTAATAAAGTACTTAAACAACGTAATGCATTATTAAAAACTAAGCCCAAGAATTATTTTGACCAAATTAAGTTTTGGGACAAAGAATTTGTTAGACTGGCTGAAGAAATAAATAAATTAAGATTGGCGTATATAAGTAGGTTTAAGCAGCAATTTTTTGATAAAATGTGTGCAGAATTAACGCTTGTACGTGATTTAGAAATGACCTTTAGCGCAGGCTGGAAAGAGACTGAATCTCTTGCAGATGCGTTAGAGCAAAACTTTGAGCGAGATGCTCGCCAAGGGTTTACAAGTAAAGGCCCTCATAAGGCCGATTTTAGTTTTAGTGTCGCTGGCAACAGTGTGGAGAATACATTCTCACGCGGTCAATTGAAGCTATTATTGTATGCGTTGAAAGTTACGCAAAATAGCTTAATTGAGTCAGAGACAGATAAGCAATCTATATTGCTAATAGATGATCTACCTTCAGAATTAGGCGAAGATACAAAAGAGAAAGTGGGACAATTACTTGCTCACTGCAGTTCTCAAATTTTTATCTCTTCAATTTTATCTGAAAGTATTTCTGCTGTGGTGGAACCCATGCAACGAGAACTACAAATGTTCCACGTGAAACATGGCAACCTAATAACAAGATAAGTGGGATTAACCATGTCTGAGAATTATGACTCGTCGAGTATTAAAGTACTTAAAGGATTAGACGCAGTAAGAAAGCGTCCTGGAATGTATATTGGGGACACCGATGATGGCACAGGCTTACACCACATGGTGTTTGAGGTCGTTGATAACTCGATCGATGAAGCCTTAGCAGGTCATTGTGATGATATTTATGTAACGATTCACTTAGACGGTTCTGTCTCAGTTCGAGATAACGGTCGTGGTATCCCAACTTCTATCCATGAAGAAGAAGGCGTATCTGCAGCCGAAGTTATTATGACGGTACTTCATGCCGGTGGTAAGTTTGATGATAACTCTTATAAAGTCTCGGGTGGCTTACATGGTGTTGGTGTTTCTGTTGTAAATGCACTTTCAGAAAAACTAAAACTGACTGTTCGTCGTGAAGGTAAGCTTCATGAGCAGTTTTATACTATGGGTGTTCCAGATGCACCTTTAGCTGTAATTGGTGACTCAGAAACAACTGGTACAGAATTACGTTTTTGGCCAAGCGCTGAAACATTCACAAATTTAGATTTTCATTACGACATTTTAGCTAAGCGTTTACGCGAGCTTTCATTCCTAAACTCAGGTGTGAGCATCATCTTAAATGATGAGCGTGAAGAAAATAAATCTGACCACTTTAAATATGAAGGCGGTATTCAAGCTTTCGTAGAATACTTAAACCGTAATAAAACACCTATACATAAAGGTGTGTTCCATTTTACTCACGAACGTGAAGAAGATGGTATTAGTGTTGAAGTATCAATGCAGTGGAATGATGCATACCAAGAAAACATTTACTGTTTCACAAATAATATTCCACAACGTGATGGTGGTACTCACTTAGCCGGTTTTAGATCAGCGCTAACACGTACACTTAATAACTACATGGAAAAAGAAGGCTTTAACAAAAAAGCTAAAACAACCAGCAATGCTACCGGTGATGATGCCCGTGAAGGCTTAACGGCTGTTGTTAGTGTTAAAGTTCCTGATCCTAAGTTCTCATCGCAAACTAAAGACAAGCTAGTATCAAGTGAAGTTAAATCTGCTGTTGAACAAGCAATGGCTGAAAAATTCACTGAGTTTTTACTAGAAAACCCAACTGATGCCAAAATTGTTGTAGGTAAGATTATTGATGCCTCACGTGCACGTGAAGCGGCGCGTAAAGCCCGTGAAATGACACGACGTAAAGGTGCAATGGACTTAGCAGGCTTACCAGGTAAGCTAGCTGATTGCCAAGAAAAAGACCCAGCCCAATCTGAACTATATATAGTGGAAGGGGACTCTGCTGGCGGATCAGCCAAGCAGGGACGTAACCGTAAAAACCAAGCTATTCTTCCGCTTAAAGGTAAAATATTAAACGTAGAAAAAGCACGTTTTGATAAAATGTTATCTTCGCAAGAAGTAGCAACACTAATTACTGCATTAGGGTGTGGTATTGGTCGTGACGAATATAACCCTGAGAAATTACGTTATCACCGTATCATCATCATGACCGATGCGGACGTGGATGGTTCTCACATTCGTACGTTACTACTAACATTCTTCTATCGTCAAATGCCTGAAATTGTAGAACGCGGTTATATTTATATTGCTCAACCACCACTTTATAAAGTGAAAAAAGGTAAGCAAGAGCGTTATATTAAAGATGATCCTGCATTAGTAGAATACTTAACGTCGCTTGCACTTAATAATGCTGCTTTATATCCAAGTGCAGATGCTTCTGCGCTAGAAGGTGAAGCGCTAGAGAAAGTCGTTCACGATTACCAAAATACAGTTAAAGTTATTGAGCGTTTAAAGCGTAAATATCCTAACACGGTAATGGAACGCTTAATCTACCAAACAGAGTTGAAAACTGATGACCTTTCTGACGAAGCTAAAGTAATTGCTTGGACAAAAGAGTTAGTTGATGACTTGATTGCACGTGATGAAGATGCAACTATTTTCCATGCAGGTACAGAGTTTGACGCTGAGCGTAATATGTATTACCCGGTTGTGAATATTCGTCAGCACGGTGTTGATAAAGCACATGTACTTCATTATGACTTTATTGCATCACGTGACTACCAACGCATTGCTGTGACTGGTACTAACATTGCAAACATCTTAAAAGAAGGTGCTTATATTCAACGTGGTGAGAAAACAAAACCTGTTGATAACTTTGTGGATGCTTTGGAATGGTTGATCACAGAATCTAAGCGCGGGATCTACATTCAACGCTATAAAGGACTGGGTGAAATGAACCCAAGCCAGCTTTGGGAAACGACAATGGATCCTAGTGCTCGTCGTATGTTACAAGTAACGATTGAAGATGCTGTTGGCGCGGATCAATTATTTGCCACCTTAATGGGTGATCAAGTAGAGCCTCGTAGAGAGTTTATCGAAACTAACGCTCTACGCGTAGTTAATCTAGACGTGTAAAAATATTACTTACACCGAAAAAGGAGCCTAATGGCTAATGCCGATCAGTTAAGAAAATGACCGGTTGACCGATCCAAACGATCATGCAAAATCCGTAGTTAGGAAACTAACT
>NZ_JADYWM010000034.1:0-24767 GCF_015864815.1 Pseudoalteromonas sp. NZS100 | reverse complement strand
AGTTAGTTTCCTAACTACGGATTTTGCATGATCGTTTGGATCGGTCAACCGGTCATTTTCTTAACTGATCGGCATTAAGCTTAGGCTGCCTTTTGCGTTTTACCAAGTTTATTCAAATAGCTCATCAAGTACATAATAAGACAACTTAGCCTGCTGAGCTAAACTCACACTCAGCATTTTTTGCGCAACTTGTTCGCCAGTTATTGGTTTGTAACGCTTTAAAAACGCAAATCGTGTAATAACAGGAAAAATAATACTACCTATCTTTTCTGCCACTCTAAATTGCTCACGATCGCCTAATAATAAAGATGGTTGTAAAATACTTATTTTATCAAAAGGGAGTGCTTTAATATGTTGCTCAAGCTCTCCCTTCATTTTCAAATAAGCACTATTACTGTGTGTATTTGCCCCGCTTGATGACACTAAGCAATAATGCGTAACGCCATTACATGCCGCTAACTGCGCCGCTATAAACTGATAATCAAAATCTACTTTACGCTGAGCGTGTATCGAGCCCGCTCGTTTACGGGTTGTGCCCAAACACGAAAACAATACATCACCTTTAAAAAGCTCAACATATTGAGTTAATTTTTCAAAATCAATAACGTGATTAACTAGCTTTGCATGTGTGACAGGCAGAGCTCGACGGCTTAACGTAACTACTTTTGTATAACGATCGCTATTAAGTAACTTATGGAACAACTCATTACCGACCAAGCCTGTAGCACCTATCAACACCGCCGTTTTAGTCATGGATTTATTTATTTTCACCCACTTTTTTAAATACGTGTTGCACTGCTTTTTTGTAGCTTTGCGTTTCCTCACTCGCGCACGTTACTACAGATTCTAAATCATGAAGATGGCCGTTTTCTAAACCATAAACCCAACCATGAACGCTTAGTTCTTGGCCGCGCTCCCAGGCATCTTGCACAATGTTAGTACGACACACATTACGTACTTGCTCAATTACATTTAGCTCAATAAGGCGGCTTAAACGTTCGCTTTCTGGCATTGCGTCAAGTTGTTCAAGATGCTTTTCTTTTACATCTCCTACATGGCGTAGCCAATTATCAATAAAGCCAAATTTAGCATTGTTTAAAACGGCTTGTACGCCACCACAACCATAGTGACCGACTACCATTATATGTTTTACTTTTAAAACCTCTACAGCGTACTGCATAACCGATAAGCAGTTATGGTCAGTGTGTACAACCACGTTAGCAACGTTACGATGTACAAATAATTCGCCTGGTAATAAATCAACTATTTGATTTGCAGGTACACGAGAGTCTGAACAACCAATCCATAAGTACTCTGGATTTTGTTGCATAGATAAAATTTTAAAAAACTCAGGGTCTGCTTCACTTGTACGAGCAGCCCAACGTTTGTTGTTATCGAATAAATTTTTTAACTTTCTCATTGCATCTCTTATTAAGTCGAGGACGGAAATTTAATGGACATTAGCAAGAATCAAAATATTACGAGGCGTTAACTGCTTTTCACAAAACGTTTTAACGCTTACTTGATAACCTTGCTGTTGCAAATATAAAGCACGATCGAGCACAAGCCAAACTTCAATTGCCCTTCTGAACACATGTCGAACCAGTTCAACTCGGTCAGTTATTTTTTTTCGAGCCACCCCAACATATAAATACTTAATATAATCAGTATCTTGAGGTAATTTTAATGCCTTTTTATCTGCAGCCCATGCACAAAACGATTTAAACGAATCTGAGAATATAGCTTTGTTGACCGAAGGTACGCTTACGTAATATTGCTCGCCAGTGATCGACTTTCTTAGTGCATCAAAACCAAGTCGCCACTCAAGTTCTGTTTTACGCACTTTTTCCAGACGAGAAGGCGCTGTAACAGTTTCTTGTAATGCGAGCTTTAAATCGCGATGCGTTAGGTTAAGCTCACTTTTATTTGCAACCTCACTCATTACACGGTACTCATTAGCCGTAAATAAATGATAGCAACAAGGTGAAAAGCTAATTTGCTGTACTTTCGCTAAACTTGCTTGGCGCATAAATGCTTGGTGCAAACCACCGCATGCGTGTAGCGCTACGGCATGCATATCAGCATTAAAAAATTGAGTGATATCCTCTTTTAATACATCTGCTTGGCTAAAGTGCATTGCCAAGCCTTGTTGCTGTGCACTTTTTTGTCCTTGCTCGCATAAGCTTTGTTGCAGTTCAATACTATGCACATTACTTGCGCCATTAAACGCAAGCATTCGACCTAAGTGCCCTTTACCCGCGCACCACTCTAAAACAGGTTGCTTGGTATTAGGTAGTGCAGATACAAAATCTTGTAACTGTGCAAACTTACGACCTTTAATGCCGTTACTTATCCAAAATGGATAATCAGCTTGAGAGTGGGATGAGCTAGGTAACTCGCATAACTTTGCAAGTTCATCAAGTTGGCTTATGTGCTGGCTAAAAAATTGGTATAGCTGGTTTTGATCGTTATCAAGAACGCTTACCTGATCATCAGTTAGTTCGCTAAGTATGCCTTGTAGCTCTGGCCAAGGTATAGTGTCAAAATCAAATGCAGTGCACTGCCAATACTGACGATGACGCATTAAAAGTGAATCAAGTGCTAAAAATTGCTCAGCTAAAGTCATAACAGCTTAAAAAATAAAAAAGACAATTAATTATATCAGTTTCGTGAATTACCTAAGCAGTTAATTTTTACTAAAAATCAGCCGTAAATACAAAGGTATTGAAATAATACTTACCAAAATAGCTGCCATGAGCATCCACGATAACTGCATTTTTTCAGGTTCTTGATATTTATAAATAAAGTGAGATTTCACTTCGTCAAATTCGTTTTGCGGTATGCCATATAAGTCCGCAATTAAGCGCCACTTTGCTATCGACATATGTCCTAAACTGGTAGTGGGTGGGGTTATATAACTTTTTAGTACTTCAGCCTCAAAAGCGAGCTGATAAAAGCTTTTACCCGGTGCATAGTTTTGCTGGGTGACTGCAATGGCTTCATCCATGTTCATCATTGCATAACGCCACCCTTTTAGGCTCGCTTGGTAGAATTTTTCGACCGTTTGAGGATTTTTCTTCAGCATGTTTTCGCTGGTAAATAAAATGTCGCTATATACGTCCATACCATAACGCTGTGGGCAAACAAGTCGATGAGCTACGCCTTGTTGAGTCATATAATAAGGCTCTGTAGTAACATACACTTGCATAGCATCTAGCTTGTTTTCAATCCAAGCCTGGCCTGGATTTTCGCCATCGTAAACTTTGAGTTTATCCACATCAACGCCACTGCGTTTAAGCATAATAAGTAGTTCGGTGCCATCATTTTTGCTTACCGCAGTGATACGTTTATTAACAAAGTCACGTGGATGAAAAATATCAGACGTGTCTTTAACCATCCAGCAGTAAGGTGAAAATTGCAATAAGGCAGCCATAGCAACAAGAGGTTGGCCATTTATACGTTGCTGTAAAATACCAGAATGCCCTACTCCAAATTGTGCTTCGCCACTGGCGACAGGAGCAAAGGTATCAGGTTTCATTGGATTAGCTTGTTTAATGGTTACATCAAGGCCCGCTTCATTATAAAAGCCTTTTTGCTTTGCCATATAGTAGCCAGCAAACTGAAACTGATGTGTCCATTTTAGCTGTAATGTGACTGATTCTTGCGCCGCGATATGGCTACAAAAAAAGCACAATCCAATGATTAATCCTTTAAATAGCAACTAGGTGCCCTCAAAAAGTATGACGATTACCTGTAACTATATGTAAAACGTGCGATAAAGCAAGCACCCTAGTTAGGTGCCTGCCTTTAAAGAAGGATTATACTGAGGCGAGTTTTTCGGCTTTTTCTGCTTGGGGCTTTGATGTTAAGAATTGGCTAAAGCACGGATTTTGTGTTTCATCTTGTACACTGTAACCTAAACGGTTTAAGTGCTCGTTAAACATCTCATACTGACTCGGCTCAATAGCAAAACCTGCCAGTACATTCCCCATCGAACCACCGTGATTACGATAATGAAATAAGGTAATGTTCCAATTACTACCTAAAGTATCTAAAAAGCGTGCAAGCGCACCTGGATACTCTGGAAATTCAAAGCGAAGTAAGCGCTCATGCAATTGCTCGGGTGCTTTTCCGCCAACCATATAGCGCACATGTAATTTAGCGAGTTCGTTATCCGACAGATCGCAAAATTGGTAATCATTATTTGTTAGGTCTTGCTTTAGCTCATTAAGCTCTTGCTCGCCTTGGCGCAGGGCAATACCTACAAATATTTGTGCTTCACCAGGTCCTGCATAACGGTAGTTAAACTCAGTAATAGCACGGCCACCTAAAGAAGCACAAAACTGTTTAAAGCTGCCTTTTTCTTCTTTAATAGTAACCGCTAATAACGCTTCGTTTTTTTCACCCAGCGCAGTGCGCTCTGCAACATAACGCAGGCGATCAAAGTTTAAATTAGCACCGGATAAAACAGCCGCTAAATGTAACCCTTTTAAACCAGACTGCTGGCTCCACTTTTTAAGCCCTGCCGTTGCAAGTGCACCTGAAGGCTCTGCTATTGCACGGGTAGATACAAAAATATCCTGCATGGCAGCACATATTTCGTCGCTGGTGACGGTTATAACTTCATCACAAAACTTTTGCGCTAAGCGAAATGTTTCAGTGCCAATAATTTTAACCGCTACGCCATCAGCAAAACTACCAACGCGTTCAAGCTCTACCGGTTTGCCTGCTTTAAGTGCCGCTTGTAAACATGCACTTTCGTCGGCTTCTACACCAATTACTTTTATATCTGGACGCAGCGATTTAATATAAACCGCCATCCCAGCAAGTAAACCGCCGCCGCCAACAGGAATAAACACCGCATCAAGCTCGTTTAATTGCTGCATGAGCTCACGTGCTACAGTACCTTGACCAACAATGACGTCTGGGTCATCAAATGGTGGAACAAATATACCGTTTCGTTGCTCTGTAAGCTCAAGCGCATGTGCTTTTGCGGCATCAAAATGATGCCCATGTAGCACAACTTCACCGCCAAGCGCACGTACCGCACTTACTTTTATTTCAGGCGTTGTTACTGGCATTACAATTGTGGCTTGATGCCCTAAGTGAGAAGCACTTAGTGCAACCCCTTGAGCATGATTACCCGCTGAAGCAGTGATAACCACTGAGCCTTTAGGTAATTTATTTAATTTGTTATACGCACCGCGTAATTTAAATGAATACACGGGCTGTTGGTCTTCACGCTTTAACCAAACATGGTTACCTAATTTAGCACCAAGCTCAGCCATTTCGCTGACCTCGGTAACTTTAGCCAAAGGCTCCATGTTTGCTTGAATAATAGCGCGAAAATAATCGAGCTCTTGAGAGACCATAATTAACTAAGCGCCTCCAATTTAGCTAAGTCACGCACTGCGCCTTTATCAGCACTTGTTGCAAGTAATGCATAGGCTTTTAAGGCAGACGATACATAGCGCTCACGATCAACTGGTTTGTACGCCAGTTTTCCGCGTGCTAATTGTTTTTGTTTACGTGCTTCAAGCTCTTCATCACTTAACGCTAATGTGATTTCACGTGTTGCGATATCAATAATGATTTTGTCGCCATTTTCAACATAAGCAATTGCACCACCACTTGCCGCCTCTGGTGATACATGACCAATTGATAAACCCGAAGTACCACCCGAAAAGCGACCATCAGTAATAAGTGCACATTTTTCAGCTAGGCCTTTTGATTTCAAGTAGCTAGTTGGATATAGCATTTCTTGCATACCAGGGCCGCCTCTAGGGCCTTCGTAACGAATAACCACGATATCGCCGGCTTTTACTTCATCGTTTAAAATACCTTCTACAGAATCATCTTGTGACTCGTACACGACTGCAGTACCTTCAAAATGTAGCATTTCATCAACAACGCCAGCGCTTTTAACAATACAACCATCAACTGCTAAATTACCCGAAAGTACAGCTAAGCCACCATCTTGACGAAAAGCGTGTTCGACACTTCGGATACACCCATTCACGCGGTCATTATCACCTTCATCCCAACGACACTCTTGGCTCATTGCTTTAGTGGTACGAATGCCCGCAGGGCCAGCACGGTAAAATTTGCGCGCTGCTTCGTTAGTAGGATCTGTTGCATCCCATTTTTTAACGAGCTCAGCCATAGTTGACCCCGCAACATGATTAACTGACATATCAACTAAGCCTGCTTTGCCAAGTTCACGTACGATTGCCATCATGCCGCCTGCGCGGTGCACATCTTCAATGTGATATTCAGGTGTCGCTGGTGCAACTTTACATAAAAATGGTGTTTTACGAGAGAGCGCATCAATGTGCGACATATCAAAATCAACGCCCGCTTCTTGCGCTGCAGCAAGTAAATGCAATACCGTATTTGACGAGCCACCCATTGCAATATCAACAACCATTGCATTCATAAAGGCTGTTTTGTTAGCAATAGCACGTGGCAATACATCTTGATTATCTTTTTGATAATACTCACGACATAAATCAACAATACGAGCCCCCGCTTCAACATAAAGTTGTTTACGGTCTTTATGAGTCGCAAGCGTCGTGCCGTTACCTGGCAATGCTAAACCAATCGCTTCTAGCAGACAGTTCATTGAGTTTGCAGTAAACATGCCTGAACACGAGCCGCATGTTGGACACGCAGAGCGCTCTACTTGCTCTGAATCTGCATCACTTACCGATTCATCAGCGCCTTTAACCATGGCATCTACTAAATCAAGTTTAATATCGATGTTAGCAAGCTTAGTTTTACCTGCTTCCATTGGACCGCCTGATACAAATATTACCGGAATATTTAAGCGTAGTGCTGCAAGCATCATTCCTGGAGTAATTTTGTCGCAGTTTGAAATACAAATCATCGCATCAGCACAATGACCATTTACCATATACTCAACTGAGTCAGCAATTAAGTCACGTGAAGGCAGCGAATAAAGCATGCCGCCGTGACCCATTGCAATACCATCATCAATCGCAATAGTATTAAACTCTTTAGGGACGCCACCGGCTTGTGTAATGGTTTCAGCCATAAGTTCACTTAACTGATTAAGGTGAACATGCCCTGGTACAAATTGTGTAAACGAGTTAACTACGGCAATAATCGGCTTACCAAAATCGGTGTCGGTCATACCTGTTGCGCGCCATAATGCACGAGCGCCTGCGCGTTTACGCCCTTCAGTTGTTGTTGCACTTCTTAATTTAGCCATAGTTACCTCAGTTTTTGCCGCAAAATAAGCGGGCATTCCTCATTCTAAAATTGGTGAGTAACCGAGTGATTCAGTTACTCGTAAATTGTTTTTCAGTTCGTAATTACACAGCCTGTTGTTGCTGTAAATTTTGTAAAGTGACTTCTTTTACATCCACCAGCTTATTTAACTGGCTGGTTAAAAGGTGAATTGGTTTATCACTATCTACCGTCATGTCTACATTATAAAAACCATCGTCCATATTGAGCTGAAAATGCGTAAGGTCAAAACCACGATGACGCACCACTCGTAAAAAGCGCTCTACCGCTATACTTTGGCTTTTTAATGCAATAGTTAGGCTATGTTTCATTTTGCTTTCTCCGTCATCATTTCGTCGTTAGCAGCCCCAGGTGGTACAAGCGGCCAAACATTTTCTTTATCATCAATACAGGCATGTACTATGTACGGACCTTTACTGTTAACTAATGCAGTTATCGCATCATCAACTTGGTTAGCGTGAGTAATTGTTTGCCCTGGGATACCAAATACAGCAGCTAATTGCACAAAGTCTGGGTTATCCGACAGGTTAGTTTCAGAATAACGCCCTTCAAAAAATAGTTCTTGCCATTGGCGAACCATCCCTAAACGCTGGTTATCTAAAATTAATATTTTTACAGGTAAATTGTTACGACGAATAGTGGCCAATTCTTGAATATTCATCATTATAGAACCATCGCCCGATACAGTGATAACAAAGTCATCAGGGCGTGCTACTTGCGCGCCAATAGCCGCAGGTAGACCAAAGCCCATTGTCCCTGCACCACCACTGCTTAAATGATTACTCGGATGAGTAAACTTCATGTGTTGTGCTACCCACATTTGGTGCTGACCTACATCGCAGCACACAACCCCTGTTTTTGGCATGCGTTGGCTTAGTTGGTTTAATAAGTACGGTGCAAAAACCTTCTCACCTGGGTAGTCGTAACGCCACGCGTGCTTAATATTCATTTCTTTATTTGTGTCACACCACGCTTTAGGTGTTACAAAGCACTCAAGTGCGGGTAACGACGTTTTTAAATCGGCAATTAATGAAGCTTTAGCAGGTTTTCGCTTACCAACTTCAGCAGCATCTATATCTAAATGGATTACTTTAGCTTTAGCTGCAAATTTAGCTAAGTTGCCTGTTACGCGGTCATCAAAGCGTGCCCCTATACATACAAGTACATCACATTCTTGCACTGCGATATTAGCAGCTTGACCACCATGCATACCCAACATACCTAAGTAATGTTCGTAATCTGGTAATACACTGCCTAGCGCTTTAAGTGTGGATACAGCTGGCATCTGAGTTTTATTTAAAAATTGCATTAGCTCATCTTGCGCATCAGCGGCTTGTACACCACCACCCACATACGCTACAGGCTGTTTAGCCTCACTCAACAATTGATTAGCAATAGCAACTTGCTTTAAATCTAACTCTGGTAAGTATTCATCAGCTGCTAGCCAAGGTTTAAAAGGGACTTGAGCCATTTGAATATCTTTTGGGATATCGACAAGTACAGGACCTGGGCGGCCGCTTTGCGCTAAATGAATTGCTTCTTGTAATATCTCTGCTAAGTCTTCAGCTCGTTCTACCATGTAGCTGTGCTTAGTACACGAAAGCGACATACCTAGTACATCTATTTCTTGAAACGCATCTGAACCAATAGCTGCAGTAGGCACTTGGCCAGTGATCGCCAATAATGGCACTGAGTCCATCATCGCATCAGCAAGAGCGGTTATTAAATTAGTTGCACCTGGGCCCGATGTTGCAAAACATACGCCTAATTTACGTGTGCTGCGAGCATAACCAACTGCTGCAAACCCTGCACCTTGCTCATGGCGAGTTAGGTAGTGTTTGACTGGCGCGCCATACAGCGCATCGTAAATTGGCATAATAGCTCCGCCTGGGTAGCCAAATACTTCATTTACGCCGTGTTTGGCCAATAAGTCGATTGTTAGTTCTGCGCCTGTCATTAATAAACCCTCATTCCTCAGTGACAACCCAATTACAAATTTTACCCTTAAAACTAAAAAGCCCTCCGAACGGTTAAGTGCGGAGGGCTTTTTTAATGCTTAAGTTTTTAAAGCACTACGAAGCCCTCGCGGGAATAATCACCACGATAATAATCAGGACTAGGTTAAGTGCGTTTGTAAGCATGTAATTAATACCAAATTTTGTTCAATTATCGCGAAGGTTATTCCTTCGCTCTCTTTTTATATTAGTACCGCGCTAGGCCCTTTAAGTCAACACCAAAGTTAATCTAACAAAAAGACTAAAAGGCAATTTATCAGGTTTTAAAATTCATTATACAAGCTGGTAGTGGTTTTTTTATGCTCTAATTTTAATCTCAGAAATTCACTATTCTTATATCCCTTATTTAAGGTTTGATTAATTTTTGAGAATATTTTTATAAATAAAATTATTTATCACCTTCAGGTAATGCGTAGGTTCTCTTAAGCGACTCTTAAGTGTTGTTGCATAGCATGGCGTTGTTATTTTAAACGAGCCTAAATATGAACATAACTAGCCAAACACCAGCACAAAAAAAGCCAAATCGTAGTAAGCGGTTTTACATTCACTGTAGTGCAAATGCCTTTGTAGTGATGATTGCCTGTTATTACTGTTTAGTTATAAACATTCCTTTTATTCAAGGTTCGTTTAGCGCCATCACCTCCCTTGCATCTTTTTCATGGCTATTTTTACTTTCAGTGCCACTGCTTTTGTTATGCCTTTTAATTATTTTCTTTTCAATAGTGTCGGTCAGGTGGTTACTAAAACCAATTAACTACCTTTTACTGATAATTTCGAGTGCCGTACTTTACGGCTCATTAAATTACGGCGTCGTGTTTGACTATTCAATGATTCAGAACACGTTCGAAACTGATTCAAGCGAAGCTCTGAGCTATTTAAATCCGCAGCTCATAGCCTTTTTACTGTTGTTTTGTGCGCTACCTGTTTTTATATTAAGCAAAGTAAAAATACACTTTACCCGTCCTCACCAAGAAGCGATTAGTCGTATAAAACTTATTGTAGCGTGCTGCTCATTAATTGCTTTAGTGGTCGTAAACTTTTACGCCGACTACGCAGCCACTGGCCGCAATAACCGCATTTTGAAAAAAGAAATTATTCCGTTTCAGTATCTCTCTAGCGGTTATAAATATATGCGCGATCAGCTGCTGTATACCAATATGGAGTTTAAAGATATAGATGCAACACCTACCTTAATTGCGCCTAACACCACCAGCGTAACAGTTATGGTTGTTGGCGAAACCGCACGAGCAGAAAACTTTGCTTATCAAGGTTATAAGCGCAACACCAACCCTTATACACAAAAGTATAATGTGACGTATTTTAATAATGTGGCGTCTTGTGGCACCGCTACTGCAGTGTCTGTGCCGTGTATGTTTTCACTGCAAACACAAGATAACTTTGATCGATTAGCAGCCGACAACCAACAAAACCTGGTTGACTTAGCACAACAAGCTGGCAGCGACGTACTGTGGGTTGATAACAACAGCGGCTGTAAAAACGTATGCACCCGTGTTGTTAACATTGATATCCCAACCACCTCATCAGCGCTTTGCGATGGAAAATATTGTTTTGATGAAACACTGCTTGCTCCACTTAAGCGCAAACTCGCTAATTTAAACCAAGCTAATACCGTTATCGTCCTACACATGATGGGCTCACACGGACCAACCTACTTTAAACGCTACCCAGAAAAATTTAAGCAATTTACGCCCACGTGCGACAGAAGCGACATTCAAAACTGCTCACTCGATGAATTAGTTAATACCTACGACAACACAATTGCGTACAGCGACTTTGTTAACGCCCAGGTAATTGAGCAATTAAAAGCGCTGCCAAACAACATAGATAAGCAGTTTTTATATGTCTCTGATCATGGTGAATCACTTGGCGAAGCCGGTGCTTATTTACATGGTTTTCCGTATAGCTTTGCACCTAGCACACAAACGCACGTTCCTCTTTATATGTGGGCTGATGAGCATAATCAGCGCATTACTAATACCTGTTTAGCTAATTTAGACACCCGCGCTGCGCGCTCACACAACAATATTTTTCACACCCTTTTAAATTTAATTGGCATTAAAAGCAAAACGTATCAGGCATCGCTCGATTTACTTGCTAGCTGCCAAATAACACCAAGCGAAATAAAACTATGAGTAATAAAACCGTTATAAAACGCCAAGGCTTAATGCGCCTTATTTTTACCTTAAGCCATTCTTTTAACGGCTTAAAATGGATGAGTCGATTTGAAGCGGCGTTCCAACAAGAGCTAGCACTGTTTTCGTTACTCGGTGTGTTTGTGTGGCTACAAGAAATTGCACTAAAGGATAAATTACTGCTTATAGCCAGCCTGCTTTTTGTATTGTTTGCTGAGCTGGTAAATACAGCAGTTGAGGTTGTAGTTGATAGAATTGGCAGTGAATACCATGAGCTTTCGGGGCTAGCTAAAGATATTGCCTCTGCAAGCGTGTTTATAGCTATGCTAATTGCCGCTCTTATTTGGTGGGCTGTGTTATGGGCATAAAGCTAACTTTTATACCTAAAATACAAAATGCACTTGGCCCTATATGGATTTTTGTTGTATTTACTGTTTTGGCACTTAGCTTTTTAACACTTGCTCGCTTTGGATTAAGTGTATGGCAAGGGGAGCGTGTATTTGGATCGCATGCGTGGTTGTCTATATTTATAGGTGGTTTAAGAGTTGATATAGCCACTCTAAGCTACATTATTATGCCCGCATTACTACTTACTTTACTGATGCAAAGCGTAGGTTGGCAAAATAAAGTACGCGGCCTCATTAAAATTTATTTAGTGACGATGTCTGCTTTACTTGTTTTTTTTGAAGTGATTACGCCTACGTTTATAAACGAGTACGATTTACGCCCAAACCGCTTATTTATAGAATATTTAATTTACCCTAAAGAAGTCTCAAAAATGATTTTTTCAGGCTATAAGTTAGAAGTATTTATTGCTGTTATAGCACTTATTTTAAGCTGTAAATTTGCAAGTAAAGTATTTAGCAATCAATGGCAAAGCAAGTCATCACTAACAGGCTTAAATCAATCAATTTTAGCGCTTGTTTTAGTATGCTTAACTATTTTGGGCGCCCGCAACTCATTAGGGCACAGACCACTTAACCCCGCCATGGTCTCGTTTTCTACCGATCACTTACTTAACGACTTAACCCTTAACTCACTTTATAGCGTCGCGTTTGCAGTTAAGCAACTTTCTAATGAGCAATCAAGCCAAGACTATTACGGTAAAATGCCCACCGATGAATTACTTAGTATTGTGCGTAATAACATGCAAAATACGCAAGGCACATTTAGTGATGTAACCGCCCCTACAAAAACGTTTCATGGCGCAAGTAATACAGGTAAACCCAAAAATTTAGTCATTATTTTACAAGAAAGTTTAGGTGCTCGTTATGTAGGCACGCTTGGCGGTTTACCGCTTACACCTAATATAGACGCCCTTTATAAACAAGGCTGGGGGTTTGATAATTTATACGCCACGGGCACACGTTCAGTACGTGGAATTGAGGCAGTAATTACAGGATTTACACCAACGCCTTCGCGTGCAGTTGTTAAGCTTGATAAATCACAACGTGACTTTTTTACCATTGCTGACTTTTTAGCGAAGCAAAATTACAACACGCAGTTCATTTATGGTGGCGAAAGTCATTTTGATAACATGCGCAGCTTCTTTTTAGGCAACGGTTTTAAAAGTATCGTAGATACAAATAACTTTAAAAAAATAGACTTTAATGGCTCGTGGGGCGCATCAGACGAAGACTTGTACGACCAAGCCGACATAGAACTTACTAAGCTTAAAAATCAAAACAAACCCTTTTTTAGCCTTATATTTTCAAGCTCTAATCATAGCCCGTATGACTTTCCTGACGATAAAATAACGCTGTACGATAAACAAAAACAAACCCGTAATAATGCTGCCAAGTATGCCGATTACGCACTAGGCACCTTTATCGAAAAAGCTAAAAAATCGAGCTACTGGGATGATACTGTATTTATAGTTATTGCCGATCACGACTCGCGCGTATCAGGTTCAAATTTAGTACCGGTGGATCACTTTAAAATTCCGGCCGTTATTTTTGGAAAAGGTATTACCCATAAACGAGATAGCCAACTAGCCAGTCAGCTCGATATTCCTGTTACTCTACTGTCTTTAATTGGCGCAAGTGGTAAGCACCCAATGATAGGTCATGATTTATCAAAGCCAATTAGCGACAACAAACAACGCGCGATGATGCAATACGACAAAAACTTTGCCTACATGCACGATAATAAAGTGGTGGTGTTACAACCACAAAAACCAGCAACCACCTATACGTATAGCAATAACCAGCTTGTACCATGTGAAAACGATGAGCAACTAGTTAAAAAAGCCCTAGCCCATGCGAACTTAGGTAATTTAGCCTACACAAATGGTTGGTATCATTAACCAAGTGACTTGATAATAAAGCCTTGTTAAAGTAACAAGGCTATTTTTATAAACCGAGTAAACATGAAAATCCTCGTTATTGAAGACTCAGAAGCATTAAGACGCAGCTTGCAAGTTGGCCTTAGCAACCTTGGTTTTACCGTAGATGAAACTGGTGATGGCTCAGAAGGGCTGAGTATGGCACTAAGTGGAAACTACGACCTCCTCGTACTTGATTTAATGCTACCGAGCGTTGATGGCATGAGTATTTTACAAGCACTGCGCAGCAGTAATAGCCAAAGCCGTGTGCTAATTTTATCGGCACGAAGTGAGCCTCAAGATAAAATTAACGGCCTTATGAAAGGCGCTGACGATTATTTAACTAAGCCATTTTCGTTTGAAGAACTCCATGCTCGTGTCCTTGCATTACTTCGTCGTGGTTCACTGCAAAATCAACAAAATACCCTTACCGTAGGTGATTGCGTATTAGATCTCTCCCTTAAAACTCTTCACTACAAGCAACATGCCATTGAGCTCACGCGCAATGAATATAAAATAATAGAATGCTTATTTAACGCCCCAGAGCGAGTATTGGGGCTTGAACTTATAAGTGAAGCGGTGGTAGGTCAGTTTGATATGCTCTCTAAAAATGCGCTTGAAGCACACATCTCAACCATACGTAAAAAAGTAAGACAGTTTGATGGCGAGCTCCCGATAAAAAATAAACGTGGATTTGGTTATGTCGCAACAACAAAATAAAAGTCACTCAATAAAGCGTAAACTCGTTAATAATATTAGCGCTGTGATCTCAGTTATTTTATTCACCATATTTTTAACCGTTGATTTAAGTGTTGATACTTGGGTGGAAGATCAGTTCAATCAGTCTTTAACTAACAAAGCTAACTACTTAAAAACCTTAGTTGAAGATGACAACAACGTGGTTGAATTTGATTTTGCTGGTGAGTTTATGTCGGAGTATGGAGCAGCCGATGCCACGGAGTTTTACCAGTTATGGCATGGCCGTGATGTGTTTGAGCGCTCGGACTCATTAGCGCTTTATGAAAATGCTAACCTACCTTTTTTAGAAATGCCGATAAACGAATCTAAAATTATAGATTACGAGCTTCCTAACGGGCGTGATGGTCGCGCACTTATAAGTCACTTTGTAGCCCAAAAAGATGATAGAAACCCCACTCACTCTGCTGTTTTTAATACCATGACGCTTGCAATTGCAGCGCCCACCTCTGAGCTTAATAAAGTACTGATTATTATTGATGTGGTCTTTATTTTAACCTGTGTACTTGGTGTGTTTGGTGTGCGCTATTTAGTGACACGTATTGTAAATAAAGGCCTGCACCCTCTACACAATTTAAACGACCAAATTAAGTTACTCGATATTACCGGTGTTGCGCAAACAATAGAAAGCGACTTTAAAGTAGAAGAAATAGAACCTATACGTAACGAGCTAAATAAGTTTATTACCGTTAATCAGCAACTCTATAGTAATGAAAAACGCCTAACAAGCGACATTGCACACGAGCTAAAAACCCCAATAGCTGAACTCATAAGCCTCTCAGAGGTGGCTATTCGCTACCCTGACGATAAACGTATTAGCGACACCTATACAAGTGATGTACTTAGTATTTCACAGCGTATGAAAACGATTGTTAACAACCTCTTATTATTGCAGCGCTCAAGTAGTAGTGCTATGCAATTGAATGCGCAAAATATCACTCTAAATAACTTAGTAAATCAAATTATTGATGAGCTGAGCTTTAAGCATCCAAGTATCAAAATGCGTTTAAATAACGAAATAAGTGGCGAACTTACGCTTAATGCTGACGAATTTAGTTTAAATACCATTTTATGTAACTTAATCGATAACGCACTATTTTATGGACTTCCTGAGGCGCCAATTAAATTAACTGCCGTAAATAACAGCACAAACATGACCATCTCTGTTAGTAACAAAGTAAATAAACCACTAAGTGATGAACAGCTCACTGCTATTTTTGACCCGCTCTATCAGCTAGATTCATCTAGAACTAATAATCAGCGCCATGGTTTAGGATTATCAATTGTACAGAGCTTATGTAACTTAAATGGCTTTACTATTACGGCCAGTAATACCGAAAACAATACGCTAACGTTTATATTAACGTTACCTCTGAAGTAAATTTAGGTTAGTATTTACACTACTAATTTTGAGATTTTAAGGACAAACCATGAATGCTCTTACCCGTATTAGCCACTTTTTTATTGTGGCGTTACTTATAACATTTAGCCTTAACAGCTACGCAGCTCCCGCCTTATATAAAATAGAAAAAAATGGCGTCAGTTCTTACCTATTTGGCACTGTACACGTTGGTGATGCCAGCATGAAAGGCTTACCTAAAAATGTAACCGATGCAATTAGTGCAAGCAAAGAAGTGATTGTTGAAGTTGATATAAGCAAACTTACACCACTTGAAATGCAACAGCGCTCAATGCCATTTATGATGCTAAGTGACGGTAAAACACTGCAAACTGAGCTTTCAAAGCAAAATTATACCAAGCTAAAAGATTACTTTGCTAAAAAGTCGATTGATATTGCTATGTTTAATGGCTTAAAGCCTTGGGCTGTTATGGTGACTATGATGCAAATTGAATTTCAAAATGCAGGATATTCAGATAAAACCGGCATAGACAAGCAAGTGCTTAGTTATGCTAAAGAGCATAATATTAAAATTGGCGAGCTTGAAACCCTAGAGCAACAACTACAAATGTTTGATGGTATGGCGCTACTAAGCAATGAAATGATTGAAGAAACCTTTGAGCAACTAGCCGATATTAATACTTACTTTATCAAGTTAGTTAATGCGTGGAAAAGCGGTGACATGGACACACTAACCGATTACTACAACATGAGTTTTGATGACAGTAATTACGGTGAAATTAGCGAGCAAGTAATGCTAACTAACCGCAATAATAATTGGGTTAAACAACTCACACCGCGTTTAGCAAACGAGCAGCTATTTATTGCTGTAGGCGCTCTGCATTTACCTGAAAAACACGGGTTACTTAAACAGCTTCGAGATAAAGGCTTTAGCGTTACTCGTCTTTAAAATAAAAATGGGTTGAGTGAATTCTCGCTCAACCTTTCTCTAAGCTTTTAATGAAAGTCTTCCATTTTTAAGTAATTCTCTATTCCTTTAATTTTGTCTGCCGCATGATGATTTACATAAATCACAGTACTTGTATTGGCAGCACAAATTTTCTCTATTAGTAACAGTACACGCTGCCTGTTTGCTTCATCTAAGCCCAAGCAAGGTTCATCTAAAATAAGTAACGTTGGATGTTTTACCATAGCCCGCACAATTAATAACATACGCTGATCGCCGTACGATAGCTGGGTGAATGAGGTATTTTGTTTATCACTTAAACCAATAAATGCCAGCCACTGCTTAGCAATATTAATTTGTGCGTCGCTCGGTTTTTGATATAAACCTATGCTGTCGTAAAATCCTGAAATAACAGTATTTAAAGCCGATATACTTACGCGGTAATCCATATGTAGCGCGTTAGATATAAAACCAATATGCTGTTTTATATCCCAAATACTCTCCCCTGTCCCACGTTTAAAACCGAACACTTCAATGTCATTGTTATAACACTGTGGGTTATCACCTGTTATTAAATTTAATAAGCATGTTTTGCCTGAACCGTTCGCTCCAGTAAGCTGCCAATGCTGATACTTTTTTATAGTCCAATTGAGATTTTTGAATATACTTACATCACTATAACTAACTTTAGCATTACTCAATTTAACTAAGGTATTACCGGTGAATGCCTTTTGCTCTTGTTCGGTATCCGGAGATGGCACATCCAATGAGGTATGTTCTAAATGAAGTAGTTTTAGTAAATCACTCAATTGCTCACTGTCTGGCTTTGCCAAAGTATGTAACAAGCAACCTTGGTTTACATAGCCATAGTGAGTAATGAATGAAGGGATTTCGTCTAGGCGGTTTAGTACAAAAACAAAAGTAATATTTTGGCTAAGCTCTATGAGTATTTTATTAAGCTGCTGGCAAGATTGTACGTCGAGTCCATGAAATGGCTCATCAAGCACGACTAACTCACTATGGGAGCTGAGTGCTTTTATAAGTAGGAGTTTACGAGTTTCACCCGTTGAAAGGTCTCTAAAATGCCTATTTAGTAATGAGCTAAATTTAAATAATTCTATTAGCTGCGCTAATAATTCATCATTATTACTATGCCCTGTAAAAATAAGGTCTTTAACGAGGGTGTGCTTTTCATGCTCTAATTCTTGAGCTAGTAACTGTTTATGTGAATCTGAAGACACGAGCATAAGCTTATTAATACTACTTATACGCTTACCACTTTCGCACTTAGCCTCACCGATTAACGCAGCTGTCAGAGCAGATTTACCAGCTCCATTAGCACCTAAAAGTAACCAATGTTCTCCTAGGTTTACTTGCCAATCTAGGTTGCATATATCGTAACGGCTTTTACCTTGCCCTTGTAAGTAACCATTAAATTGCTCAAGCGTAATTGACTGCACTAACTTTTCCTAATAAACCTTAAAACAGCAAGTTAACGTATATTAAAAGTGCTTAGCAAGCTTGTTATCTGCAAAATTAATTTATTTCATTAGGGCGTATTGATCTTTGTGGATTGAAATTTGTTCAATCCAAGGAAGATTAAATCGCGGCGCGAGGTTTGTAACCTAGTGGGCTCGATAACTGCTCCTGCGTTATTCTACTGACTTACATCCCTGTAAGAATAAGTAAAAACCGAGTAAAGCTTCCGCGTCCTGCTCACGCCCCTTACCTACATCCATGTAGGCAACAAAGAGTTAATCGTCCCTAGAAAGAACCCAATGGGCAGCGCATGTTTGGTATTTATGCTGCGTTATCGCCTATTTATGGGGAGTAACCACACTACATAGGCTCTGCCTTGCCTAAAAACCAAACAGTCTGCTGCAAATTCAACTACCAAAGATCAACACGCCCTAACAACGCTAATACTATTTAATGCGTCTTTAATTGCTTGCTGGCTTATTGGCTTATGAATATGGAGGTTAGCTCCGTATTCATAAACTCGCTCTAAATCATTTTGTGAGGTATTTGCTGTTATAACAATAATTGGCATTACTTTATTAAGATCGGAACGTATTTTTTTAATAGCCTCAAACCCATCCATTACTGGCATGTTTAGGTCCATAAAAACAATATCGTACTGATTTTCACTCACCATACCACACGCGACTTTACCATTTTCTGCGCAATCATAGCTTAAACCTAATAAGCTAAGTATGCGGGTTAATAACATAGTGTTTAATGGGTTATCTTCAACGACTAAACACGTTAGCTTGTCGTTTACTTTAAGAGGTGTTGGGAGGGCTTTACTTATAGTCACTGGTAAATACAAAGACACCAAAGCACCATGAGTTTTATTATTTGTAAAAGTAATTTCACCATGCAGTGCTTTTACAACGTATTGAACCCGGGTTAGGCCTGTTCTTAACCCTTGAAAGTGATTGGTTTGTTTAAATGAGTCAAATTCAAGACTCGTAATCTTTTTCGAAAAGCCACTGCCGGTGTCACTCACTGTTAAATGAAATTTATCATTTAAAAGCTTAGCTGAAACAGTAATTTCACCTTTTTGTGTAAACTTAATTGCATTACTAATTAACTCTGTAAGTGTGTGCTGCAAACGTTGATGATCCAATTTACATACACAATTTAACGATTCATCTAAAGAGCTAACTAGTTTTAGGCCTTTTTGCTTACACGCATGCTTGTAAGCTATTATTACTTTATTACACGACTCTAGAAGGTTTTCATCATTTAAATGCGGTACCCATTTACCTGCACTTAAAGCCTGCAAGTCTTGTAATTCATCTAATATGGCTATTAACCTAAGCGCGCAATAGTTAGCTTGGGTTTTAACGCTTTGCTGTTTATCAGAAACCTCTAGCTCCTCAATAGACGTAATAAGTCCCTGCAAAGGTGTTCTAAATTCGTGACTAGCTCTGGCAATAAAATGTTCTTTATTTTGACTTGTTTGATAAACAAAATCTTTTTGTTTTTGTAGCTCTAAAAGCGTGTCTGAAACCTCTTTTTCCATTGGTATAAAAACAAATCTTAACTCAATAAGTAATAATGTCATTGTCAATAACCAGCATAGTATCTCTAGGTTGGCGACCCAATTTACTTTTTTAACAGCTTGAGATTCAAATAAGCTCACTGCCTTATCAAGCTTTGTTAATAACGTTTCAACATGCTTAATAGAAAATACTGAGTGGTTTATCTCTCCTTGCTGATACAAAAGCCGCTCTGTTTGTTCTATATAGTCAAATACCGCTTTATCTAACCCTATCGTTTCACCAAAATATAAGTCTACTAACGCTGGATTTAAGTAAATGTATTCGTCATCAGAGTTTTTAGTTAATAATGTTTGATGGGAGTTTTTAAATGTATTGAGGGACTTCTCAAGTGACTCAGTATGAGCTGGCGAGTAATTACTGATGTTAAGCATAGCATTACTGTGCCAAGCAATTTTCTGTGAGAGCATGCGCTGGCTACCAGCGATGTTAATAATTTTTGCATCAAACTTTTGAACAGAAAAACTATGCTGCATTAATAAAGCAGAGCCACTTATTAATAGCGCTATTGCAATTAGTGCCCATCGGTAACGTGTTCTCACGCTTTTAATAATATTGAACATGTATAAACCAGTTTTTTTATATAAGTGTAGACTAATTTTTTAAAACGAAGAATCAGTCAAAATAATTAAGCGAATTATTAATACCCAATAAAAAAGCCCAGCATCAAGCTGGGCCATAGTAGTAAAATTATATTAGCGATTCTCTAATCGATTATAATCGAACATTCCATATTCTATCCCACGATACTTTTTAGCTGTATCGTGCAATATATCGCTGTATTGCCAAAACTGTGGATGAGTACGTCGAATACCAAACTTAGATTTCAAAGCACCATAATCGGCTTCTATTTGCATCATAGGCAATTGCTCGGCAAAAGCATTTACTTGCTGCTCGTTATTTAAATACCAAATAGCTGCTGGGTAATCACCGATAAAGCCAGGAACAATCGTTGCGGTATCTTCATCATAAGCACGTTGACCATCCTCGTTTAGTAAACTAGAAATATTGTAGTGCGCATTATGATGAATAATAGTGTAGCCCTTATGACTATTATCTTTTTGCTTTACAAGTACAAAAGAAAGCTGAGGTAACAAGTTTACCGCTTTTGCTGGCATAGTACTTACTACATTTAACGGCTTTGGTACTTCAGTGTAGTTGTATCTTTCACTTAAAACTGGCGCTAAGGCTTCTTTCATCAAAGTATATAGCTCATGCTGTGGATCATCAGTTTTATAGTTAATACCACTTGGCTGGCTAAATTCTCGGTTACTTTTAAAGAACTTAGATAAGTCAGGTGGTGAATTACGATACCACTGCTTTTTGATTTGATTACGTTTAGCCTCAGGTAACAATGCTAAAAAGTTTTGCTCTCCCTCTAAACGTAAAAAATCCATATATAGGCGTGTCACTAATTGATGGCCTATATTTCCGTACACATCAAAGCCTGCTACAAGCAAATAGTGAATACGCTCAAACAAAGCATAATCTAATATCCAGGTGGTTTTAGGCTCTTGACCAATAAAACCTTTAACTACAGTTGCACTATCAAAATGGCGGAAAATAGTTAGTGCCGCATTTTTATTATGCCCATCACCTTTCCATAGTAAGTCTGTTGTAAGGTGCTCACCACCTTTGAACATTTTGTTAGCAAGCTGAACTTTCGCCTGTAAATACTTCTTCTCGCGAACTGAATATTTAACCCAGCTAGAAATGGGTAAGGCATTACTTTCCTCAGCGGCAGGAAGTTCTAATGCCTCTTCATGTTGCATTAGCATTTCCCCTACAGCCGGAGTCGCTACTTTATTAGGATCAGCAAATGCCACCCAAAAATGATCGTTTATAACATTTAAAGCAATCTGACCACGACAAACAGGCCCTTTTATAAAGCCCATAATAATTAACTCTGCCTCATCAAGCATAAATTGATACTTAGAATTAATTGGAATAACTTCAAAAGTTTTAAAAGGGTTAGATGCTGCCTTAGGCTCATAACTAGGCATTTTCGTAACCGTATAATCTGGCGCAATAAACTGCTCATATAAACGCAGTAATTTAGCTTCATTAAGCTCAAGTGGTAAATGTGTTTTAGAAAGTATGGTTGTACGTTCTTGCATAAAACGATAATAAACACGGCTAACTTTAGGGTCATCGTATGGGCGGCGCGTGTTAATTAACTTTATTTCCTCACCAGGAGGCGTACTTGAGCGAACTAGTTTGAAAAAGCTTTGTGGGTTTTCTGAAGTAAAATAAATATGTGCTAAAAACCAATGCTCATAAATATACCGTGCTGATAACTGATACTTTAAGCTATCTTGATTTAAAAATGCTTCCCAGCCCGCTATTTTATTCTGATCATATTTACTTGGTGGTTGAATATGTGACATTTTACCGCCACCTTTAAGCCAGTTCTGTAAGTGATTAAACTCTTCACGCGAAACACCAGGTAAACCATAAGGCATGCCGCCATGAGGTTGATCACTTGCCAATCGATCAAACTCACCCATTGTTGCGCAGGTTTGCGAACGCGCTAACGAAAAGTCAAACTCATCATCTAGCACTTCATTTACTGGCAATTCATGGCTTTGCTTTAGCACCAGGCTATTAAATAACACACTGCCCGCTAAGTTAGCTTCTTCACTTTGCACGCGCTCATTTAGCACTGGCGTAAAGTTTTTCTCTCGCCATTGCTGAGTATTAGTTGCATCAAATAATAAACGGCTTGGGGTCGTTGCCAATAAACGAGTTCCATCGTAAACGAGCTCTTTACTCAAACCTCGGTCAATACCTTCAGGGGATGAGAGCTTAAGCTGGCAAGGTGCGTCGTAACAACCATGACAAACGACGCAGCGGGTATCGAGTACTGGTTTTACATTTTGTAAAAAATCAGCACCAGCACCTGTTGTATGAGGCACCATTCTCTCTTGTGTTTGTTCAGGTCCAAAAAGATCATCGTAGTGAGCATTTCCCAAATATGCACAACCACTTAAAATAATGAGTACTATCGTACTTATTAGTATTTTTCTCATTCGTCGTCCTCATCACCTAAATCAAAGGTGGGCATCATATCCATTTGAGGAGAAACGAATGTATTCTGACCTTCAGTATTCAAAACAATACTTAAAAGAGGACCATGCGTTAATGTTATCTGCGCATCGTGCTCTTGATCTAATATAGCTAGGTACAAAGAATTAGTTATAAGCAACTCATAACCGCTAACAGTAATAGCGACACTGCTATCTTCACTTGGGTTCTGGCAAATTTGAGCAAGTAACTCATCATCAAGTCCAATTGATATTTCAAAATCAGGCTGCTCTAAGTCTCTATTACTTAATGATTCATCTAATAGAAATAAAGGGAGGGTTAAATTACTATCTTGTTCAAATTCCATTGCGTTCTCTGCACTTTCTGACGATTTAATTGACGAGTATTATATCAAACTAGCGAGCAAATTAACGCTAAAGCTAATGTAACTGTGTTTAAACGTCATCCATAACAGATTCGATCACCGAAAATACAGCACCTTGAGGGTCGCATATAACACTAAAACGACCAACATCGGGGATATCTGTTGCAGGAACACATACTTGTCCACCTAAGCTAGCGGCTTTACTAACAATTACATCGCAACTCTCTACTGCAAAATAAATCATCCAATGAGCAGGGGTATCATCAGGCCATTCACTTGTCATTTCAAGCATACCGGCAATTGGTTGTCCATCGACTAAAAATAAAATGTAGTCCATCCCTTCCATAGGCTTTATTTCGCTTTCCCAGCCTAGTAAAGCACAGTAAAAGTCTCGACTTACTTTACTATCTCTTGTTGCTAACTCATGCCAATAAGGTGTATTTAATTCACCTAAGTGCTTACAACCTTTATGCTCATTCCCCTGCCATAGTGCAACAGTTGCGCCTACTGGATCTTTTAGCATCAACATTCGTCCTGCATTCATAACATCATGAGGACCGGCAATAACTTCAGCACCTAGTTCTTTTGCTTTTAGCGCACAATCATCAACATTATCGACGGCAATGTAAGCCAACCAATGACTTGGGATCCCTGCACTAATTTGCTCTTTAGGCATTTCGTACATTGCAGCGATATCATCACCTTGCTTTTGTAGCATGGTGTAGTATATGTTCTCTCCAATAGGTTGATCGTCATGCCCCCAATCAAATAATGATGTATAAAACGCCTTACCGTCTTTCCAATTGTGCGTACAAAGCTCTGACCAACAAAAAATACCATGCGGATGGTTTTCAACTTTACTCATGATTAAGCCCTTATTATTCTAATTTTACCTAAACGAACTCTGTCACATTTTATAAACGAGATAATGGAACAGACTATAAATTGAGATTAGAGCAATAACTAAGCGGAGTCGATAAAAGAAGGACAAAAATTCGTTATCCAGTTGTTTCATATTTGAGGTTTTTAACGCAGTTAGGGTCAGATTTAATCCCTCAAATTGATTAAATATTATTGCTGATTGATACAAATTATTCGCCAAGAAGCGCTTCGCTTAGAGGAATACCTAAATCACTTTTCTGCAGATGTAAAAAAGCCCGACTATTTCTAGTCGGGCTCTCTACAATTTGTAGTCGGTGCGCTACGCAGTAGGATGTCGTAGTGCCCACAGCGGTGGAGAGCCACATAATAAATGCTACACTCTCTTTGTGTCGGGAATCGTTACGCTCGCCCGAACTACGTTATAGGTGTTGCTGTGAGTGTGTATTAATTGCGCACATTTTACTTTTCTGCAGACGTAAAAAAGCCCGACTGTTTCTAGTCGGGCTTTCTACAATTTGAAGCCTGGTAATGTCCTACTTTCACATAGCAAATGCTACACTATCATCGGCGCTGTTTCGTTTCACTACTG
>NZ_JADYWM010000033.1:0-26828 GCF_015864815.1 Pseudoalteromonas sp. NZS100 | reverse complement strand
ATATTGTTAAAGAACGTTTTGAGTCGCTTTAGCGTCTCAAGGGATGCGAATAATACACCCTTTATTTTTCGAGTCAATACTTTGTTTTAAATTTTCTTTTGGAAGATTTAAAACCGAAGTTTTATTTAACTCTCTGAGCAGTTCGTGCCTTGCTATGCTTCGGCGTTTCCCGTCTCAGTGGGGTCGCATTATAGGGAGATCCAAAAACAGATCAACCCTTTTTTTAGATCTTTTTACTGTTCGAACAAAAATAGAACAAAACCACGTAAAACCACATGAAAACCCCTCTAAGATGATGCTTTTTTATGCTCTTATTTATTATTTAATACAAATATCATTGCTATGTTTGATTTAGGCGTTAAGATAGCAAGTTCACAATGTTAAATTAATGTTTATTTCCTGTTTATTGGTAGATCTAAAATGAAATTACCCGATCAAAAATCTTTTATCTTCTCTGTTATTCTTGCTGTAGTTGGTTTTGTTGTTGTTGAGTTTGCTTTAGGCGGCTTAGCTTTAAACCCTGCATTACTATTTGGTGCTGGTTTATTAATAGGTGCGATTGCTATTGCTGCAATATCATCTGATGTGACTGAAGAAGCTGAAGTTAAAACAAAAACGCTTTATGTTGGTAACCTTCCTTATCGTGCAAACGAAGGTGTGGTTCGTGCATTATTTGAAGAACAAGGCAAAGTATTCAATGTTCGTTTATTAAAGGATAAGAATACTGGCAAACGTCGTGGCTTTGGTTTTGTTGAAATGGCGCAAGCTGATGCAGACAATGCAATTGCTAACTTGAACGATAGCGAGTTCCAACAACGTACTTTAAAGGTACGTGAAGCAAAACAAAAACAAGAAGATGATTCTAATGCTCTACGTACTGAGACGGATCAGTCAGTGTAACTAGCTTTACCGCTAGCTTATTGCTAAACACATCAGCCGTTGCATAATATTGCAGCGGCTTTTTTATGTCTGCTTGTTTATCCACACATAAGTTAAGTTGGTTAAGTAGGAAGTTGACTCTATTTGCTATCGCTACACCTGAATCAAGTAATTTTACATTCCCTTCAAAATACTGACTAATCGGCTCTGCTAATATCGGAAAGTGCGTACACCCTAGTACAAGTACATCTATTGTTTTATCTATATGTAGTTCATCAAGTACTTGATACAACTTATTTGTATCTAAAGAGCCTGTAAAAAAGCATTCCTCAGCTAACGTTACTAATTCAACACTGCTATACAGATTAACGATCACATTACGTGCATGTTCAGCAATTAATGTTTTTGTGTATGAACTGGCGACCGTTGCCGGTGTGGCTAACAAGCCAATATGATTTGAGCGTGTTAATTCTGCCGCAGGCTTTATTGCTGGCACAACACCTACAATAGGAATATCCGTAATTTGGCGAACAGCGCTGAGTGCAGATGTAGAAGCTGTATTACACGCTATTACAATTAAATCGACGTTAAGCGTGTTGGCTTTGATGAAATGAATAAGTGAACATAATCGGTTAATTATAGTTTGTTGGGATTGAGCACCGTAAGGTAGTAATGCATTATCCATAAAATAGCTGTACTGAGCATTGGGGATACTTTGCTTGATATGCTCAAGTACAGTAGTTCCACCAATACCTGAATCAAAGACCATTATATGCGCTGACAAACTACCGTTCCTACTTTACTTTAAGATCGGCAGTTTGCCATGAGGTTTTTATAAAAGAAAGTAGTTTAACTTTGCGTGGTTTCTAAATCAGTAAGCCTGTCGGCTGCTGAATTTAACTGATTAAGGTTTTCGAACATAGACTTTGTATAATCTACTAACTTATCTATTTGTTCCTGATCTTGATTTAACCATTGGAGAATGCCAGCTAGCTGATTTTGTAATCCAAGCTCACCCGCTTTTTCAAAAGCATTTTTAAGGTCGTCATTAAAAGGGGCTAAACCCTCTGCTACTTGTTTTTCTGGTGCTGGTTTATATTCTTCATAGCTTTTAACTGTTGCTATTGTTTTTGTTTGGCGTAAATCCATAGAAAAAGCCACCAGCTGATCGCTGTCTAAACTCAGCTCTTGCGCTTGTTCAAATGCTTCATCTAAATCACCACCAAAAAAGGTTTTACTTAAATCTTGTAAGTTTTCCATCATCGCATTAATAGCTTCTTGCTCTTGCTCGTTTAAGTCACCATTTACCGACATCGAAAATGATACCTGTCGAGATTGCGATGATGAGCTTGCAAACGACTCACTATTACTATTTTGCTGATAGCCACTTGCCGATTGAGATTCAAATGCATCAGCAAAGCTAATACTTACCTCATCGCCTTCTGCGGTAGTAAATTTATATTCGGCATTACTCGTCATACTGACGTATTGAGCCTGGCTTATATTTACGCTGGCAGGTTGTGGGTTAAATAACGACTCTTCAAACTTATCCAGCCCATTGTAAATTCCCTCTTTAGACTTATTAATGCCCTCTTCCATGTCATCATTAAATACGCCTGTACCTTTGAGTTCATCAACAGCGTCATCAATCCCTATTTGGACTCCTTTGCGCGCATCGCCTAGCATATCTTTGAGCTTTTCGTCATCAGCGCCGTTAGCTTTTGCTTTATTTACAGCACTACTTACAAAATCGAGTACGTTTTTTACTATTTCATCAAAATCAAATAGTGGTTTATCTGCTTTTTTTTCTGCTATAGGTAATCCAAGCTGCTCAGCCATTTTATCGCCAAGCACCTTTGCAGCCAACTCTCGGCCTCGTTGTTGATAGCTATCTTGAGGAGACGTAATTGTAGGTTGCTGTATATCAGCTTTATTATTGAATTTATTGATGTTGTTGTTTGGCGTAAAGCCATAATTACCTATTTTCATGATTCGTCTCCTAAGCGTGCGTAGTTTATTATCGGCTATAACAACAAAAACTAAAGTACAATGTTCAATAAAACAGCATAAATGCTAGCCAAAACTAGACAAATACGCAGCGCTCCCTACAATAGCGCCGATAAACAGATCTTAGATAAGGTAGTAGCGTTAATGGCAGTTATTAAAATAGATACCACACAGTACCAAGCGCAGTTAAGTGAAAAAGAGCAGCGTATTAGTGCGCAGTTTCAACGTTTTGGTGTGGAGCAACTAGAAGTATTTAGCTCAGAGCCAACTAACTACCGCCAACGTGCTGAATTTAGAGTATGGCACGACGGTGATGATCTGTTTCACATTATGTTTGATCAACAAACAAAAGAAAAAATCCGTGTTGATACATTTGACCCAGCAGCGCCTCTAGTAGGTGAAATAATGCAGGTGATGATTGAGCATCTTAAGCCTTGTGAAATATTACGCCGTAAGTTATTTCAAATCGATTACCTATCAACGCTAAGCGGTGAAATTTTAGTAAGCTTGCTTTATCACAAACCACTGGATGATGAATGGTTAAGTGAAATTAAAGCACTGAAAGAAAAGCTTAGCAGTAAATACAAAATTGACTTTATAGGCCGAGCTCGCAAACAAAAAGAAGTACTAGGTGATGACTTTGTAACTGAACGTTTAACAGTTAATGGTCAAGAGCTTATATACCAACAAGTAGAAAATAGCTTTACTCAGCCTAATGCAAAAGTAAATATTAATATGCTGGAGTGGGCACAAGATTTATGTAAACCACTTAAAAATGATTTACTAGAACTGTATTGTGGTAACGGTAACTTTTCAATTGCATTAGCGGGCTGTTTTAATAAAGTATTAGCGACGGAAATATCAAAATCATCTGTTCACTCTGCTCAATACAACATTGCTAAAAACAACGTAGAAAACTTAGATATTATTCGTATGTCGAGTGAAGAGTTTACTCAAGCAATGAATGGCGAGCGTACTTTCTCTCGTTTAGATGGTATTGACCTTAAAAGCTATGACTGCCAAACCATATTAGTTGATCCACCACGTGCGGGCATGGATGAATTAACGTGTGACTTAGTGGCTAACTACGAAAGCATAATTTATATATCCTGTAATCCTGAAACTCTTGAACGTGACCTTGATCACTTAACACGTACGCATAACGTTAAGCGCTTTGCTATATTTGATCAGTTTCCTTATACGCATCACATTGAGTCGGGCGTTTTCTTACAGCGCAAATAAATACGCTCAGTAAACGTTACCCATAAAAAAAGCTCCTTAAGGAGCTTTTTTTGTTTTAGCTAAACTTACTTGTTAGCTAAGTAATTAATTAATTTGCTAATGTCTTCAGGTTTAGTAATACCCGACTCACGACCTAGGTTTAATTTGTACTTACCATTTACAATAAAGGTAGGTACGCCACGTAGTGCGCCTTTTTCTTTAAAGTAGTCTTGATCGCGTTTCATTTTAGAGCTCAGCGTACGTACCGAGAAGCTTTTAAACAGCTTATCAAACTTATCACCATCAACGCCCTGCGCTACAAATATATCTTTTACATCTGCAAGCTCATTAAATTTAGCGCGCTTTGTATGGATATGATTAAAGATTGCAGAAATAATCTGATCTTTTTGTGGAAGCACTTCAGCTGTCGCCAGTGCTTGGCTCATCATCTGTTGGTTTTCTGGGTCACGTACACCTACAAAATCAACATGACTCTTTTTAAATTTAACGTTTTTATCAAGCTTAGGCTTAAACTCACCAATTAGTGCTTCCATGTTATTACATGCAGGGCAGTAAAATGAGAAGAACTCTTTAACCTCTGGCTTTTTAGTTGCACGCTCAGAAACTACGTCGTAATGCACGCCTTCTTCATACGTTGCTGCAAAGCTTGTTGCTGCCATAGGAAGTAATATTGCAAGCAAACCTGCTTTAACTAATTTAATCATTATTATACTCCGAAATTTATAGTGCTAATAAAAACGCTACTAACTCATCAAGTTCTTTTTGATTTTTGATGGTGTTGAGGTTTATTTTATATTTATCGTTAACAATAAAAGTAGGTACACCTGTAAGTGCGCCTAATTTTGAATATTTATTCTGTTTGTTTTGCATTGCTTGCTCAGCTGAAATAACAGGCATGCTTGCAATCTCTTGATCAAACGTTGCGCTATCAATACCATTTACTTCAAGTAATTTTTTAACGTCTTTCATTTCAGTTAATGGTGCACGTTGAACATGGATACTTTTAAAAATTTGATCGCTAATACTTTGCGCCTGACCATGCTGCTTAGCAATTAAGTAGGCAAAGCTTAAATTACTTTGTGCTTGTGGTGACACGCCACCTAAAAAGTTCACGTGGTTTTTAATAAACTCCGCGCCTTCAGGCAAGCCTTTTTCAATTGCTTTTGCTACTGGTTCAAACTTAAAGCAATGTGGACAGTAAAATGAGAAAAACTCGGTTACTTGCGGTGACTTGCTTTTGTCTACATCTATAACAGTGTATTGATTATCAACTTCAAACTGTGCAGCAAGTGCTGCAAATGGTAAACATAAAAGTAATAAACTCAGTTTTAATTTTTTAAGCATTTGTATCTCGTTGTACTTGTCTTTAAATAAAATATTACGGCAATAACTTTAACGGTGCTTCTTGCAATGCTGCAAGTTGCTCTTTCAGTGCTAAAATTTGTTGCTCCCAGTATTTGTCATCAGCAAACCATGTAAAGTTCCGCACAAAAGCAGGATCACTCCATCGTTTAGCTACCCATCCCATATAATGAATAATACGCATTGCTCGCAGCGGTTCAATTAATTTGAGTTGAGAGTGATCAAAATCACAAAACTCTTCATACGCATTTACAAGGGTGTCTAACTGTAACAGTTGCGTCGCTCTATCGCCACTGAGCATCATCCATAAATCTTGGATTGCAGGACCTTGGCGGCTGTCATCTAAATCAACAAACATTAGCGCATCACCTGCCCATAAAATATTACCAACGTGGCAGTCACCATGTAAGCGAATACTTTGCACATCTTTATACTGTTTTTGCGCCTGCTCTATCACTAAATCTAAAATAGTATAAAAGGCAGTATTTATTCCCATGGGCACTAAGTTACTTTTTTGAAGATGAACTTTGGCTGTATGCAAATACTCCTCGCAGGTAACTGTTGGCCTATAAGTAAAAGGTTTTGTTTTAGCTACTTGGTGCATACGGCCAATCAATCGCCCCATTACATCAAGCTGATCTAAATTATCAACCTCAAATAAACGCCCGCCTACACTTGGAAACAACACAAACAAATACCCTTCGTGTTCAAATAAGCTTTGTCCATTATATAAAATAGGGGCAACAACGGGTACTTCCGCATCCGCTAGTTCAAATGCAAAGTCATGCTCTTCTTGAATTTGCTCTTTACTCCATCGCTCTGGGCGATAAAACTTCACTACGTAACGCAGGCCATCATCCGCTTTAAATTGGTATACTCTGTTTTCATAGCTATTGAGCGCTAATAAACCAGATTCGGCGTACACACCTACGCTTTCTATTGCATCGAGTATTAGATCTGGTGTTAAGTCAATAAAACTAAATTTACTCATACTCTTCTTATATAAAATAAAAGCGGGTTATATACCCGCTTTTGTTAATTGCTATATCAACTTACCTAATTAAGGTAAGTTGCGATTATCGCGCTTTAAAAAAGTTACTCGACTGCGATATTGTCTCATCCGGCTCATCTACCGGTGAAAGCACAAAGTTAAACTCAGTCATCGGCGCCTTCAAATCATAAGGGTCCATTACAAGTGACAATGGTACGTTATGAGATTCCCCTGCCTGCACAGTAAATGACTGCTTACCAATATACTTAAAGTTATCTAACCCTTGTACTTTAATATTAAAGGTTTGCTCGTACTGCGCTTTATTAATTACCTTTAATGTATAGGTATTCTCTACTAAACCATCAAAATCGACACGATATAATTGGTTTCGGTCACGAATAATATCAAAGTCCATTGTTTTACGCAGTGCTATATTAGCGACAAGCGCTCCCGTAAGCACAACAAGTATGACCGTGTAACCAATAATTTTAGCTCGCAGTGGATTCGTTTTATTTTCTGGGGTTTCAAGATTTCGCTCTGTCGTATATGAAATAAGCCCACGCGGGTATTCCATTTTATCCATTACGCCATCACACGCATCAATACATGCACCACAGTTGATACACTCAGCTTGTAGCCCATTTCTAATATCAATACCTGTTGGGCACACTTGAACGCACAAGTTACAGTCTATACAGTCGCCTAGTTCTAAATCTTTATGGTCTACTTTACGTGAACGAGGACCACGGCTTTCACCTCGGCTTTCGTCGTACGTTACGGTGTATGTGTCTTTATCAAACATAGCTGATTGAAAACGAGAGTAAGGACAGATGTGTAAACACATAATTTCTCGCATCCAACCGGCATTACCATAGGTACACGCAGCAAAGAAAATAATACTGACTAGTGCATAACCGCCTACATCAAACGTTACAAAGTCAGGGAGTAACTCCCTTATTGGCGTAAAGTAACCCACAAAAGAAATAGCGGTATACAACGAAAACAATACCCAACTAGTATGCTTTGCCGTCTTACGCCAAAACTTATCAAAATTCATGGGTCGTTGATCGAGTTTTTTACGTTGATTAGCCGTGCCTTCAAGCTTTTCTTCGAACCAAATAAAAATAAAAGTCCAAACAGTTTGCGGACATGTGTAACCACACCACACCCGTCCATAGAAGGTGGTCACTAAAAACAACGCAAATGCTGCCAACATAAAGATAAACGCTAATATAGTAAAATCTTGAGGCCATAGCGTTAAACCAAAAATATTGTATTTTTGACCAATTAGATCAAACAGCACAGCTTGCTGGCCATTAAAATTAATCCAAGGTAGTAACATAAACGCAAGCAGGCCTAAAAAGCCAATGCGCTGTCTAAGTAATTGATGTAGGCCTTTTACAGCACGCACATAAATACGATTTCGGGGATTGAACCTATCATCTTGACGGCTTAAATCCGGTTTTTGGATTTTCACCTCTACAGGGATATTCTTTACTTTAATTTGCTTGTCCATCGAAGTTCCTCAACGCCGCTTGGAAATAAAAATCCAGCAATACTCAAGTACTCTATACTTAAAGTTAGCAAGTTACTTGCTAGGCATATTTACTTTAATAAATTGCCTTCTCGAATACTTTCAGATATTTCAGAAATATCTGACTGCTGTTAACCATTATAACAATGTTGGTTAAAATTACTGGCATAGATTGCTAATAATTTATTCATCCCAGTTACTTGCTTTTAAAATGCAGTTTATTACACTGCATGGTAATTCAACCCTACTTAGATCAAGGTTTACGTATCCATGAAAAAATTTATTATTTTGGTAGTTGTGATCCTTGCCTTTTTTACAATCGATCACCCACTTATAAAAGAACCTCGCGAAAGGTTACTAGGTGAAGGCATCGGCTTTTTAAGTGATGCAAGCAAGGTCAACAGAAGCCCAGCTGCAAATATGGCTAAAAATAGGATCAGCAGTCAACTTAAACTATCTGAATCTGAAGGTGAGTATGTAGAAAAAACGTTTACAACAGATGACTCTGTTCAGTTATTTCACCTACGCTATTGTCGTGAGCGTGACTTAAACCTTTATTTTTATGACGACCGTTTAAATACGGTATGTAAAATAGTGACTGAAGCATTAGAGCAAAAGCGAGCAAAGTAGTGGATTTTTCAGGATTAAATAAAAAAGCAAGCGACTCATTTCATAAGCAGCGCAATATGCTCAAGCAATTAGCGCAAGGCAAAACATTAAAGTGTGAGAAGTGTAATGGGGTTTTAACACTTGATTTAGCCACCAGTGAACCTGGTAAAGGCATAGTAAAGTGCAAACAAGGCTGTACGGATATTATATTAGAGCTAGGCACTTAGATTAAACTAAGCGCCTAGCATTAATAATTACTCTTCCCAACTCTCGTCGGTTATCAAGCCGCTATTAATTGCGACCACTTCAATTAGTTCAGCAAACCCTAATGCAAAGTCACCCATAGATTCATACTGATACTGACACAAAGCTTCTATTGTCATGTTATTTTGTTTGGCAATCTGAGCTATTGCTAGTTGGTCGAGTGCAAAAAAGCTTAGTGTGCTTAACGCACTTTCTAATGCTTGTTTAAAATCAACGTCTAATTGCGGTGCATTTAACAAAGGTTCTGCATAAGCTTTCGTTGCAACTAAGAAGCCTTTACTCCACGACTTACAAAATTCAGCATCAAATGTGTCTGGTAATTTATATCCAGTTTCGAACACCTGCTCACTAATTTTGTGATAAAGCGCCATAAACAAAAAAAGCATTTCTTCATCTAAATCATTAGCTGTGTTTGGCAATATCTGCTCAAGCCACTCATGTACATCTAATGGGTTGGGCGAACAAATTACACCAAATAAATAGCCTTGGCTTTGTACAAGGGTCATTGCTTGAGATTGGGTATTTAAAAATGAGCTGAGCTGCTTTGCGTGCAACTCAGTAAATTGGGGTATTTGCATTAAAACTCTTTATATTAAAACATTAAAAGTTGAGCGGGTAGCGACCTTGGTTATCTGGTCGGCCTAAAAACTTAACCGCATCATGTACATCTTTAGGTAAGCTGGCATCTGGTTTTACATAACCTGCCACTCTAAAATCGAAATTAGCTTTAAGTGTAGCATCTGCCTCAAGGCCAAGCGTATTATCTGGGTCAATTAATATAGCAACATCACCCGACTTACAGCTTAACTTACCAGCTAGAGGTCCAATATTAAACCATCCATTTAAACCTTGAACATCAATATCAGGACTCGCTATTTCACCTTTTAGTGAATCACAATAAGGTGCACCTGAGCTGTATTCATCAAGTTCTAAAATCACACGCCCTTTAGCGGTAACAGGCAGAGGAAGTTGCACACGTTGCATTGCACGCTCTACAGTGGAGCGTACTAGGGCGTCAGTCACTATTACTTTTTTATTAAAAAAACCATAACTTACATCTGCGTAACCCGAAATATCACTGCGTTCTCGTGGATTACCAAATTTTATATTCGCATTTAGTTTGCCTGTAAATAATTTCCAGCCTGCAATATCCCAACGCACATTATTTAACTGCTCACCATCAAAACGAACTTGCATCATTTGACCTTGCCAAACAGTACCTACAGTTTGCCCAACTTCTAATTGCTTTGGAAAGTACGGTTTTGCTATATCTAGTGCAATATGTGCTGGTAATTTAATAATACAAAACACAATAAAACTAATTAAAAAGACAGCCGATAACGTTATTATTTTTTTCATTAATTAATTCTCTAATACTAAACGGCTTACGCGCACATAGCCTGATTTATCATCGCGACTTAAATCTAAATTTTCAATTTTTAAACCATGCTGATTTACTAGCTCATCTAGCCATTCTATTAACTGATTAAACTCTACTGAGTCGAGCGTTAAACGAAGTGAATCACTACTGGGCTGCATTTTACTAATATTGATTTTATAGCGTCCACGAGTAGAGTTTACCACTTGGCTTAAGTTTGTATTGCTAGCAACACTGGTGTTGCCTGCAGCCTTTAGCTTAACAATACTGTCATCAACCCAAGCTAATAGCTCTTGTTGTTTAATTTGAGATTGCTGTGCTTTTTCTATCGCGTTATTTAATGGCCTAAATATTCCCATTACTAAAACAAAAATAATAAACACGCCACCAGCGACCATTACCAATTGTTGTTCTTGCTCTTTAAGCGAACGCCACTGTTTCATTAACTGCTTTTTCATACTGCACCTCGCAGTTTAATTTCACCTACGACATAATCACCGTCATTATTTAAAGACCCTTGCTCAACAGTTAAACCTTGCTTTTCAAGTATGATTTTTACTTTACCAAAAGTTTGGAAGTCTTTAGCCCGTGCACGAATGCGCAGCTCATTGCGACGTTTGTCATAACGAAGTGTTTCAGGTGTAAACTCGCTGACTTGCGAAAATACATCAACCAAATTAGTCGTTAAGTCTAAAAAGCCGGATTCACTTGAGCCTTGTATTTTATCTAACGCGCCTTTAATTTGGCTTTTAATTAGATTAGGGCGAACTTTAGTGCCCGGAAATGCTTTTTGATATCTGTCGACTACTTGAGCTTTAGCTACTTCTACTTGTGTATTAAGTTGGTGTAACTCAATAGCTTTTATTGTAATTGTAGAAACCAATGCAACACTTGCTATAATTGCGGCGCCTTTCCAGTAACCCCACCACAAAGCGCTTTGTTTTTTAAGCTGATACATACCTTGGCGTAAGTTAAAATTAACGCTATCTAACTGTTTTGCAAATAATGCTAAAGGTAAGTCGTAATCGCTTGTTTGGGCTTGTAAGTTAACGCTTTCAGGAAACTGATTAGCAGGACTAAAATGTTTAATGTCGGGGTTACCCATGGCTGTTAAATAGCCATTCAACCAACTAGATTCAACCGCACTAATATGCCATTGCCCTTGCTTAAACAACCATTGGTTGTTGAGCTCAATAGCAGTTACGGCACCATCATCTGCAAGCGGTAACAACAAAGCATCGGGTAATATTCTGTATACTGATAGATTATGCTCAGCAAATAATGCAAGCCATTGTTCAAACCATTCACGGTCTGTCATTGCTACACGAATTGCATGTTGCTCACCAAGCATTGTCGGCTGCGCTACTGCTATAAACAGTTCATCTACGTCACATGCTATATCTTCTTCAAGCATGTATGGCAATGCTTGCTCAAGCTTGCGATTCCATTTTGTTGGCAAAGCGACCGTTTTTAATTGCACTTGGTCACTGGGTAATAACACGACAACTTCTCGGGTAAGTGCTTTTTCGCTTAGCTCACTTAAATGCTCTGCATTTGGTAACTCGCCACTGGCTATTATTTCTTGTTCTTGTGGTGAGTAAATTAACCAGTTAAGTAATTCTTGTTCGGTTTGACCCGTGCGGATCAACAGTATTTCTGTCACTGTACGCCTCCAAATTTTCGCGCCAGTATCGTTACGTCGCCGTCTTTAGCGTGCAGTAATGTGGTCATCGAAAAACGCAGGTCGACAAAGTTTGCCTGCGTTTGTAATTTAAAATATTCGCTTTTAATACTAAATAGACTTTTTATTGAGTCAGTATTAGTACCGCCTTGCTGCTTCACCTGTTCAAAAAATTCATCGATGGTGTCAAATCCAGTTTGCGGTCTTGCGCCTAACACCGCTTCTGCGCCAGATAAGCTTAAGCTTTCTATCAAGGCACTGAGTATAAGCGCTTGCTCTGGCAATAATGTATTTACGTTAATTGATAAAAGCGTACTGCCTGGTATTACACATACATATGGCAATACTTTTTCCATCACTAATGGGTTAAAGCCCTTAACTAAACGCAGCTCCGATGTTGATGCAAATAAACTATTGGCTGTCATATACGGAAAATCTCGTGATAAGTACTCGTCTTCTTCTGCACCTGAGCGATACGTAATACTGTTCTCATCAAGCCAATCAAATACACTATCTGCCATCGTCTCTTCTGATTCGTCAGCAGGTAAACCTTCAATGTTTTCAAGTAATGCAAAGAGTGCTTTGTGTGCAGGGTTTGTTTTACTTGCGCTATTTTCTTCTGGTGCTATGGCTAAAGCATTTAAATTTAAACATGCTTGTAAATCTGTAATTTTGCCACTTAACGTGCCGTTATCAACAGGGTATGAAGCATCTCCTTGAGTTGCCCACACTTGATCGAGTGTTGTTTTATCGGCATCATCTTTTTTACTTTGTATTAGCCCTTTAATAGCAAGCTCTTCTGCACCGTAGGCGTACCATTTAGCTTGTTGGTGACCTTGCAAGTTTGTACTTTTTTGCACTTGAACCATTAAATTAGCACTCATTTCTACTGCTAAAATAGCCGCTAATGCCACAATAAACAAAACAATAACAAGTGCTGCGCCGCGCGATGATTGCTGCTTAACCATTATTCACATCCGTAGTTTGTGTAGCAACAACTTTGCCTTGCCCAGGAACTAAAAATACACGACGAATTGGCTCTGCTTCTATTTGTTGCAACGTAACAGCAACCGCTTTAGGGAGAGCTTTAATTTCCCATTGTTCTTGCCATTCGTTTTTATCATCTAAAAACTCAAACTTAAGTTCTTCAACATTCTCTAGCACACGTTGAACTCGCGGCTCCATATTATCAAGCTGATCAACATAAACCCGATAAACACGCTCAAGGTTATCGTCAATCACTCTATAACCAACAGCTTGTAGTTCTGAACGTGGCAATAAGTTAATTGGATTTATCCAGCCATCTCGTACAAACGCGATACCATCGTATTGGCTTTCTAAAACGTAACGACCAGCAAGTAAATATTGTTCTTGAACATCACCCGACTCATTGCGAACTGCGCGTTTGGTCATTTGGCTAAAATCTTGATCCATTAATCTAAATGTTGTTTGCAATCCATTTAGCTCAGCAATCTTTTCATCGGAGGCATCTTTTGTTCTTGTTGTCGTCTCGAGTATTTGATGAGTAGCAATAATAACAAAAGCTAAAATACCCAGTGCAACCATAACTTCAAGTAATGTAAACCCGCGCTGCTTCACTTACTTTTTGCCTTTATTTAAATACGTTGATAACTCATATGCTGAATGCTCATATTTTTCATCCGTAAAAACATTTATGGTTAGTTTTACAAAGCTTTTGTCAGCAGTGGCTGTAACTTCTTGCTGCCAAAACCATTCAACACCGCCCATTACTTCGCTGCCTTTAAGGTTATTTTTACCTTGCCATTGTTCGCCTTTAGTACGCTGTTCAATAATAACGTTTTCGGCGACCCAAGATGCATAGGTTTGCTCTTCAATAGTCGTTAAGTGGTGTATGTGCTCGCTTGTCGCTTGCATTGCAGCTATACCCGCCATGGCACAAATACTTAATGCCACTAACACCTCTAATAAGGTAAACCCTTTAGTGCGCTTCATTATTCTGGCTCTCGGCGAAAGTTTACTGGTGCAGTAAATTCACCTTCAATGTAATACACAGGCTCGCTTTGCTCTTTTAACTCTAATATAAGTTGAAACGCGCTTACCTCACCTGATGACAAAATAAGTACTTGTGGTATTTTCAACTTTTTAAGCTCAAGTAAACTGTCTTCATCGCCGCCACTCATAAGCTCGCGCCAGTTAGATTGCTCTAAGAGGTTATCTTGCGCCCACGCTAAATCTTCTAAGTTAAGCGTGAGCTTTAATCTTTCATCTAATTCTATTGGTTTAAAAAGATCTTCACGGTCAAAAGTAATCCACTTTTCACCATCGAAAACTAAATACTCTAATGTATTTTCTTCTACTAATAAGCCCAATTCAACTTGGTTTAAAATGGCAAATTCCGATGCCATATTAATGGTGGTATGCAGCCTTAGTGCTTGAGTATCTAACTCCTCCTCAGCACCGCCTTCTAAGCTATATACCACCATTTTGGTGGCAAAAGCGATGATCACTAATACCACTAAAATTTCTATTAAACTAAAGCCTCTGCTTTTTGCATGGCGCTGCTTAAGGCTTGCTTTCATAGCAAGCCTCTAGCATTAACATGTTCATACAGAACGGTGTACTTAGGCATTATTGTTTTTCTTCGTCCCAGTTACCGATATCGTCATCAGTACCTGCTTCACCGTCTGGGCCCATAGAAAAAATATCAAACTTGCCAATTTCACCTGGGCTAATTAACTGATAAGTATTACCCCAAGGATCTTCTGGTAATTCATTAATAAAGCCACCATCAGGGAAACGTTTTGGAACCGGTTCAATGCTTGTTTGGGTAACTAGCGCTTCAAGACCTTGCTCTGTGCTTGGGTAGCTCTTATTTTTAAGCTTGTATAAGCTCATTGCATCTTCTAATTGCTGGATATCTAGATGTGCTTTATCAATAGCAGCCTCTTCTTGCTGACCCATAATGTTAGGTGCAACAATTGACATAATCATCCCGATGATAACCAGTACCACCATCACTTCTAGTAAAGAAAAACCTGATTGTTTATTCACGTAATTACCTCATTATTCTAAAAACATTAAGTAAAAATGGTTTAGGTAAAACCACTAATATATTTAAAAATTTATTCTAACTTAAAGTCCAACAGCTTTATTCATCGCCATTATTGGCTGCAATATTGCCATTACTATAAATAATACAATAACCGCCATTGAGGCGATCATCGCAGGCTCTAGTAGTTTAAGCGATACATTAACCATGCTCTCAAATTCGCGATCTTGGTTATTTGCAGCACGCTCTAACATTTGCTCTAGTTCACCTGATTTTTCACCACTTGCTATCATATGCAGCATCATTGGTGGAAACAACTTAGTTTGCTGAAGTGCAGCTCTTAAGCTTGCACCCTCACTCACTCTATCGGATGCATCTGCAACCGCTTTTTTAATTTTTTCGTTGATTAATACGCCACCCGAGATACGCATTCCTTCAAGTAATGGTACCGAGCTTGACGATAAAATACTTAAAGTACGCGCAAAACGTGCGGTGTTAATACCACGAGCCACTTTACCTATACCTGGCATATGTAGCACTCGGTCATCCCACCAAAAACGTATTTTAGGCTGCTTAAGTGCATGCTTAATACCAATGGCTATAGCTGTAATAGCTATTAAACTAATAAACCAATAATTTTGCACAAAATGGCTGCCTGCCATAACCCATTCGGTTGTCCAAGGAAGTACTTGTTTAGTTTTTTCAAACGTTTTTAATATTTTTGGTACTACGGTACCCAGTAATACCGACACAATACCAATTGCAAATACCACTAATATAATAGGGTAAACCATAGCCTGAGTTATTTGGCTACGCATATGTTGGCGCTGCTCGGTATAGTCGGCTAAACGATTAAGAACTTGGTCAAGGTGACCCGACTTTTCGCCTGCGGCTACCATTGCACGATATAAATCGTCAAAAACATGAGGAAACTCACTAAGACCATCGGCAAGGGTGTAACCTTCAACTACTTTTGAGCGTACCGACATAAGCATCCGCTTTAAACGCGGCTTTTCGCATTGCTCAGCAACCGCCATAACAGCGCCTTCAACAGGGAGTGCCGATTGAATAAGTGTTGCTAATTGCCTTGTAATTAATGCTAAGTCTGAGGTTGAAATTGTCGGCTTAAAAAAGCCACCGAGTAAAGGGGCCTTTTCGCCTTTGACCTGTTTATCACTTTGCGCCGCAGGAACAACTTCAAGCGGCGTTAGTTTTTGATCACGTAAAGTTTGGCGGATTTGTTTAGCTGTATCGGCTTCTAAAATGCCTTTTTTTTCTTTACCTCGACCATCTAAGGCACGATATTCAAACGCCGCCATAGTTAACCTTCCTCACGGGTAACACGCAATACTTCTTCAAGTGTTGTTTTGCCTGCCAGTACACGGCTACACCCATCTTGGCGAATACTTGGGCTGCGCTTACGAATGTATTTTTCTACGCTTTGCTCGCCTTTACCGTTGTGAATCATTTCGCGTATGGTTTCATCAACTACAAGTAACTCATGAATACCTGTACGACCACGGTAACCATTAAAGTTACACTCCTCACACCCCACCGCTCGATAAATTGTCGGTTGGCTTTCAAAAGGAACCCCTAACAGCTGGCATTCATGCTCATCAGCCGTGTGACCTTCTTTACAGGTATTACATAACGTACGTACTAAGCGTTGCGACAACACACCGAGTAACGACGATGAAAGTAAAAAGGGTTCAACACCCATATCTTCCATACGTGTAATTGCACCCGATGCGGTATTTGTATGCAGAGTAGACATAACAAGGTGACCGGTAAGTGACGCTTGAACACCAATTTGCGCAGTTTCAAGGTCGCGTATTTCACCCACCATTACTACATCAGGATCTTGACGTAATATTGCACGTAAACCACGTGCAAATGTCATATCAACTTTTGCATTAACTTGTGTTTGCCCAATGCCTGGAATTTCGTACTCTATCGGATCTTCAACGGTAAGAATATTACGATCGCGTGAGTTAATTTGGCTCATACCAGCGTATAAAGTGGTACTTTTACCAGAGCCCGTAGGCCCTGTTACCAAAATAATGCCGTGGGGTTTACTAATTAAATCTGAAAACAATGCGCGATTTTCTGCGGTCATACCTAAATCTTCAAGGTTTAAGCGCGCGTTGTTTTTGTCAAGTAAACGCAGTACTACACGCTCACCAAAGCTCGATGGCATTGTAGATACACGCACATCAACTGCACGCCCAGCAATACGTAAGCTAATACGACCATCTTGTGGAATACGTTTTTCAGCTATATCAAGCTTAGCCATTACTTTAATACGAGATACAAGTAACGATGCAAGTTTACGATTAGGCTTAAGTACTTCTTTAAGCACGCCATCGACCCTAAAGCGAATAACAAGCTCTTGCTCGAAGGTTTCGATATGAATATCAGAAGCCCCTTCTTTAATCGCTTCACTTAGCATGGCATTAATAAGCTTGATGATTGGCGCATCATCGTCACCAGCAAGTAAATCTTCAGTTTGCGGGAGCTCATCAGCAAGTGAGAATAAATCAACCTCGTTGCCAATATCTTCCATCATTTGTTGCGTTTCAGAGCTATCACGTTGGTATGACGCTTCAAGCAATAGCTCAAATTTATCATCATCCAATTGCTCAAGTGTAAAACCATGGCCTGCGATACGGCGTACTTCTAATAGTACTTCCACATCTAGCTCACCACGGTAGTAAACTATACGATGATCTTTGTTTTTACCCAGTAACACACCTGCGCGTCTTGCATAGGAAAACGGCAAACGCTTTGCTGGTAACTCAACTAACACATCACTCGTTAATAGCTCATCCTGATTATGCGTTTGAGGATGAACCACATCTTGGTTTATCTCTTGAATCGCATTAGTCATCTTTACGCTCTTGTGCATTTTGTTTACGTAGAGACTCTTCATACGTAGGTGGAAGTACTAGTTCGTCATTCCACTCAGGTAAAATAGGCGTATCCGTCATTGGCATTAACTCAATACCATCTTCTTTTTGTTTAAACTGCTCACCACGAATAAAGTTATATTTATTAAAGCTTAACTTATTCATGCTTACACCATCACGAATAATGGTTGGGCGAATAAATACAATAAGATTACGCTTACGGCGCGTTGTATTTGTTGATCTAAACAGGTGACCTAAAATAGGGATATCGCCTAATAACGGTACCTTAGAAACACTTTCTTGTACGTCTTCGTCAATTAAACCACCAAGTACAACCATACCGCCATCATCGGCCATAACCGTTGTTTTAATTGCACGTTTATTAACTGAAATATCAACAGCAGTTGCACCACTTACGCTCGATACTTCTTGCTCAATAGTAAGTTGTACTGCAGAGCCATCGTTAATCTGTGGCGTAACTATCAGTTTAATACCGACTTCTTGACGCTCAACTGTTTGAAATGGGTTAGCATTATTACTGCCCGTTTGTGAGCCTGTAATAATAGGCACTTCTTGACCGACTAAAATAGAGGCTTCTTCGTTATCCATTGTAGTAATAGAAGGGGTAGCCAATATATTTGAATTTGTATCAGTGGCAACAGCCTGAATAATTGCGCCCCAATCATTTTTAACAACGCCCAGCGCTAAACCATTAATGCCACTTAGCAATGAAGCAAGCGCATCATAGTCACCCTCAGTCGTTTCGTCATAACTAGTAACGGTTCCAGTTTCTGTACCAATGATAGTTTTAGTTACGGTTGTATCTTGTGCTTGCTCTGCAGCAACAGCTAATGAACCCACGGGAACCGTAGTGCCGTTGTTAAACTGCAACATACCGCCCTGCTCAGAAATCCACTGCAGGCCTAAATTAACACCATCGCCTTCCATTACTTCAATAATAATGGCTTCAACTAATACTTGGGCACGGCGAATATCAAGGCGTTCAATTACAGATTCAAGTGATCGCATTGTGTCTGGCTGTGCGGTAATAATTAATGAGTTTGAGTCAGGGTGAGACTCTATACTGCTTTCATTATTGCTTCTGCTACGAGTTTTAGTAGTACCGCCTTGTGCATCTTCAACAAGTGACTTACTAACACCCTGCAATACTTTGACTAAATCTTCAGCTTTAGCATAATTTAAGTAAAACACCTTGGTGTTACCTTGGCTTTCTAGCTCACCATCTAAGCGCTTAATGAGCTCAATAGCACGTGTACGTGCTTGGCCTTCACCACTTACAATAACGCTATTAGTTCGGCCATCAGCCACAACTTTTGGAATTAAGAATTCAGGTACGCTGCCTTTACCGCTGTCTTTATAAATATTATCTACCACAGAGACAACATCATCTGCCGTCGCATATTTAAGCTTAACGATGTCTACACGCTTGTCACCCGCCTGATCAACAGAACGAATGATCTCAACTAAGCGATTAACCGATGCTGCATGACCCGTTAGCATCATAACGTTAGCCGCATTAAAGTTGGCAACGTGGCCACCATCTTTTTGATCGCTAAATTGACGAACCAAAGGGCCAAGCTCTTGTACACTTACATTTTTAACACGTACAACACGTGTAATCATCATGTCGCCGCTAGCTTCACTACCTTCGTCAATAAGTGGTACATTTGATTTTTTGGCGTCTGAACTTTTTTCTATCTTAATTATGCCATTGTCCATTTCAACAGCTGAGTAGCCATAAACTTCCAATACATTTAAGAAGAACTGATAATAAAGTGCTTCGTCCATTAACTCATAACTGCGAACATTTACTTTGCCGCGCACGTTAGGGTCAATAATCACTGTTTTATTAAGGTTTTTACCAACAATATTAATAAACTCGTTGATATCAGTTCCTTTAAAGTTAGCAGCATATTCAACAGCAGAAACAGACAAAGAAATACTTGCCGCCAAAAAAAGTGCTGCGTACTTAGCTAACCCTTTTTTAATTTTTTTGAGGTGTAGCACCTGAACCATTATATTAAAACTCCAAAGCTAAATTATTGCAGACTAAATTGCACATCGATTTGTTCACCATCACGTTCTATAGTGATATTGGCATCTGTACTATTACGCAGCTCGTTGATAGCTGACATAGCCTGTTTTAAATCTGTTAATTGATAGCCATTTATAGAAATAGCCAAATCGTTATTTTTTAATCCCATTTGTTTAAATAGTTCAGGCTCTTTACCTGGACTTAAACGATATCCGATTAGTTCGCCATCATTCATGGCTTGTGAAACACGTATATAGTCAAATAATTTGCCTGGCTCTTCGAGCAGTTCTTCACGTGTTTCTATAATTGCTTCTTTAACGTCTGGATCTGCAGTAGCATCTATTTGTAGTTCACTTGGCTCTAATTTTTGCGGACCCATTTCAGCATCATCACGGGCAGCGAGTACTGGCATAGATACCGTTTTATTAAAATCGAGTCCATCGAGCATCAAAGTCTCAAAACGCCCATTAACATTCAAAATAACACGATCAGGTAATATTTGTGCTACTTCAGCGCGCGTGCCTAATACAACTTCTTCAACAAGATAGCTTACTTGCTTACCTTGTGATTCAATAATTGCGATACCTGCTTTATCATCGTTATTAACCGCTACAATACCGGTTAAATTTATACTTAGGCGTGTTTCTGGCGCATTGTTTATAACCTGTGATTGCTTTGCAGTATTATTGTTGTTTGTTACAGTTTTTTTACCAAATAAGAATTGCTCAACAATATGCTGCGCAGAGTTATTACTCGCACCAGATGACTGATTAGCATGATGGCTAGGGGTAAGCAGAGTTATCGGTGGTTTTGGCCATAAAAGCCAAACTAGTTTTGATAATAAAAATGCAAGATAAACAACAACTAAGAGTGTCACTAATGCACTTAACTTAGCATGCGGTAAACGAGTTAAAAATTGTTTTAGTTGTTGGATTTGCTGTTCCATAAATAGTGTTCTTATTTTAATTTACTGCGTTAGCGCGTACCCATAGTACCCTTTCATTTTTCTTTCAACAAGCACACTAATATTAAACTTTGTAAACAGATTAAATTAACTTTACATAACCGTATAAAAAGTAAACGGCTATTGTAATACCTTCATCCTACGATGATTTCATGATAAATTTTAAGCTATAAAACGTGGGGAAATGCCTTATGAGTAAAAAAAGTAACGCTAATACCAACTCAGACCATGCGGATGGGTTAAAAGTTCGATTAGATAAATGGTTGTGGGCTGCGCGATTTTATAAAACTCGTGCTATTGCACGTGAAATGGTACAAGGCGGCAAAGTGCATTATAATGGACAACGTACAAAAGCGAGTAAAATAGTAGAAGTTGGCGCAAACATAAAACTTGCACAAGGAGTAGATGAAAAGCTGATAACCATACTCTCAGTGCTTGAAAAACGCCAAAGCGCCCCCATTGCACAAACCATGTATCAAGAATCTGATGCCAGTATTGCTAAACGCGAAGAGAACAGCATCGCACGCAAAAATAACAGCTTTTTTGCCCCCCATCCGGATAAAAAACCGGATAAAAAGCAAAGACGCGAACTTTTAAAAATGAAATCAAGTTAGGTATAGCCGCTCATGCAACAAGATTTACTTCACCGTTATTTATTCAACGAACTAGATGTTCGTGGCGAACTCGTACAAATCGAGAGTGCTTATAATGAAATGATTGCCGACCATAATTACCCAGACCCTGTTAAAGCATTACTTGGTGAGTTACTCGTTGCAACCTGTTTACTTACTGCTACCTTAAAGTTTGAAGGTGAAATTGCTGTACAGCTTCAAGGTGATGGCCCAGTTAAATATGCTGTTATAAATGGTGATGACAAACAAAATATGCGTGGTATTGCACGCCTGCAAAGCGAAATTACGGGCACAACTGTAAAAGAGCTTATTGGCCAAGGCTATATGGTAATCACTATTACCCCTGAAAAAGGTGAACGCTACCAGGGTATAGTGCCGCTAGAGCATGATACTCTTAGTGAATGTATCGAAAGTTACTTTGAGCAATCTGAGCAGCTAAAAACACGTCTTTGGTTTGCAACTGACACTACTGAAGGTAGCGCAAAAGCATGTGGTCTATTTTTACAAGTGCTTCCAGTTGATAAACAAAAATCAATTGAAGACTTTGCACACCTAGAAGCATTAAGTAACACGATTAAAAATGAAGAGTTGTTACACTTAGATGCGAACACTGTTCTTACACGTCTTTATCACGAAGATAATCCTCGCGTATTTGAACCTCAAGCTATTAAATTCAAATGTGGTTGTAGTCGTGATAAAACAATTACTGCACTTGTTAATATTGGACAAGAAGAGCTACTCAAAGATGTAGCTGAGAAAGGGACTGTTAACATTAACTGTCATTACTGTTTAAAAGAGTATGTTTTTAACGAACAAGACATAAAAAGCATTTTCAATTAAATGTTCAGCTTCATTTATATATAGTAATTAAAGCCGCAAAATATGCGGTTTTATATTATAAAAAGATGATACCGGTGTCATGAATTTTGTTAATTTACTGACACCGGTATCATTGAAATTATTCATGTTTTTTAGCAAATATATGTGTTTTTAGAGGCTTTACGGGCTCGAATATCTCAAAACCTTCTGTTACTATAATTTCAGCTTAAGGGCACTGATAACCCCAGAGCTATCCCGTTCAAACTCTCACACATTATAGTTAGGTATAAACATGACTACAGGCGCTACACGTTTTGTCGATTTAACCGCAGCTGAACTTGTCGAGCATGCGATCCGCCGTGGCGAAGGTACTTTAGCCGCAAATGGTGCTTTTGTTGCAATTACAGGAAAACGAACTGGCCGTTCACCAAAAGATCGTTTTATTGTTCAAGAAGCGACAACTCAAGATGACATTCAATGGGGCAACGTTAACCGCCCATTTGATGCAGAAAAATTTGACGCATTATGGGCTCGCGTAGAAGCACATGTTCAAAGTAATGACCACTTCACCTCTCACCTAGAAGTTGGCGCTGACCCTGAGCATTATCTACCTGTAGTCGTAACTACAGAAACAGCGTGGCACCATATTTTTGCCAAAAACATGTTTATCGAACCACAAAACTATAACGCCTCAAACTTACCACAATGGCAAGTAATGAACGTTCCTTCGTTTGTATGCGAGCCGGAACGTGATGGCACAAATAGCGATGGCACCGTTATTATTAACTTTGCACAGCGTAAAGTATTACTAGCAGGTATGCGCTACGCCGGTGAAATGAAAAAATCGATGTTTTCTGTACAAAACTTCCTACTACCAGCAAAAGGTGTATTACCAATGCACTGTTCTGCTAACGTTGGTGAAGCAGGCGATACAGCATTATTCTTCGGTTTATCTGGTACGGGCAAAACAACTCTTTCAGCAGATCCTACTCGCTTTTTAATTGGTGATGACGAACACGGTTGGGCACCTGGAAGCGTGTTTAATATTGAAGGCGGTTGCTATGCTAAATGTATCGACCTGTCACAAAAGAACGAACCTGTAATTTGGAATGCAATTCGCTTTGGTACTATTTTAGAGAATGTAGTGCTAGATGAAAAAGGCGTTCCAGATTTTAACGATACTAGCCTTACTCAAAATAGCCGTGCAGCATATCCACTTGAACATGTTGAAAAACGTAAAGTTGAAAACCGCGCAGGCGAACCAAAAGCTGTTGTATTTTTAACTTGTGATGTAAGCGGTGTATTACCACCGGTATCTGTTCTTAGCGAGGAAGCTGCTGCTTTTCACTTTTTAAGTGGATACACAGCTAAAGTTGGCTCAACTGAGATTGGCTCTACTAGCGATATTGAATCAACGTTTTCAACCTGCTTTGGTGCTCCATTCTTCCCACGTCCTGCTGGTGTTTACGCTGAGCTTCTTATGAAGCGTGTACGCGAGTTTGGCGCTAAAGTATACCTTGTGAATACAGGTTGGACTGGCGGTCCTTACGGCACAGGTAAGCGCTTCGATATTCCGACTACTCGTGCAGTAGTTGATGCAATCGTATCTGGTAAATTAGCCGGTGTTGAAACTCAGCACATTGATGTTTTAAACCTAGATGTACCGGTAGCAGTTCCAGGTGTAGATACAAACCTACTTAATCCTATAAATACGTGGGAAGATAAAGCTAAGTACAATGAATATGCAGCAAAACTTGCCGCTGACTTCACTGAAAACTTTGTTAAGTATGACGTATCAGACGATATAAAAAATGCAGGACCTAAAGCTTAAATAAGCTTCAAGCTTGTATTTTAACGCCAGCCAAGGGCTGGCGTTTTACTTTCTAAATACCTAATTTAATAAGTGCGACAAAATGCCGCACAACTCATATCAAAAACCATATAATATACCGCGTAATTAATCATTCCTTAATACCCAATAAACCTGCATTACTCATTACGGCTATTTAATTGATGACACTAAAGCTTTCATGGCGAAAAACATTCAGGCGGTTACATTTATACTTAGGCCTATCAGTAGGTGTTTTACTTACTATTATCACTCTTTCTGGCTCTATATTAGTTTACTATCCGCAAATAGACTTACTGCTAAATCCAGCAAATGACGCTACTACAAACATAAAAACGCCTAATTGGGATCAAGCATATAATACGCTAAGAGCCAATTTCCCTTCAAAGCAAGGGCCATGGCGATTAGAAAACACAGGTATAAATTCAGTAATTCCCGCGCGATACTACAATCCAATAGAAACAAAAGAGCAAGGCTTTGCCCCCTTAATGGTATGGCTATCTAGCAGTAGTGATAAAGTAATACGTAAAAACTATTGGGGAAAATACTTAGTAACTTGGATGTACAACTTACATTTTTCATTACTAACAGGAGCAACGGGCACTCTCGTCGTTGGCTATATAGGCATAGCCTCAATAGTTCTTCTTATCTCTGGGTTCTTTGCTTGGTTTCCAAAGCCTGGGCAGTGGGTAAAGGCACTAAAATTTAAATCTCGTAGCTCTAAAATAGGTTTGCTATACGACTGGCATAAACTAATTGGTTTAACCTTCTGCATACCGCTACTAGCTTTAACTGTTACAGGTGTTATGCTCGCTATTCCAAAACAAACAGATCCTATATTAACCGCTCTAGTTAGCGATATAAACTCCCCACCAAAAACACAAATTCAACCGAGCAAACAAACCGATATTTCTTTATCACAAGCGGTATTAATAGCTGAAAAAGCATTACCGAATGCGCGTTTAGCTTGGATTGAAACACCATCAAACTTAAATGCTATTTACAGGTTAAGATTTCAAACTGTAAACGATCCTTCGTATCGCTTTCCACATAGCTATATAGAGGTTAATGCACTTACAGGAAAGTTAGAGAGCGTGTTTAATATAGATAAGCAAAGTACGGCTAGTAAAATAAAAAGCTGGATACACCCTCTACATGACGGCAGCATTGGCGGTAACATTTTAAAAGTCATTTGGGTGTTAAGTGGCTTCGGATCTGCTGCATTGTTCATTATCGGCGTATATAGGTGGTTAGTTAGAACCAAGAGAATACAAAATAAACTTTAGTTGAAGGAGTACATGAATTGCTTTTCAGTAAGTCTTGTCGATAGTTTTTAATATAAAGTATATGGCCTTCGTTAATCTTAGGATTAAAAATTAATAACGCTCAGTACATATGAAATTAAAGCAGCCCCTAACCGCCTATCTGGCTATAAAACAATTAATGAAGGGTAGTTAATACTGCAAGTTTAGATAGGCACTCCATGAACACTATTATTTAAAAACCTCATGCCTATTAGATTTAAGTTCTATGCGTAAACCTCTGTATCACCCTCTGCATAACTACTTTTATTCTCTTCAGTAACCTACCCAAAGCGTACACAAAGGCTTAAAGACCATGTTCAATACTTATCACAAGACCAGATAATTAACGCTTTTATATTAGGTCAGATGTTAAACCAATTGGTATTATTTACCCATAGTACAAATGCTACCACTCATTGTCGAGCGAAGGTTTTTAATGCTTTTGACGTCGGGAGTCGCTACGATCGCCCGACCTACGTGATGGGTGTTGCTGTGAGTGTGTATTAATTGCGCGTATTTTACTTTTCTGCAGACGTAAAAAAGCCCGACTATTTCTAGTCGGGCTCTCTACAATGTGAGGTCGGTGCGCTACGCAGTAGGATGTCGTAGTGCCCACAGCGGTAGAAAGTCACAGTGAAATGCCACAGTATCGTTGTGTCAGGAGTCGCTACGCTCGCCCGACCTACGTGATGAAGCTGCTGTGGGTGTGTGTTAATTACGTACATTTTACTTTTCTGCAGACGTAAAAAAGCCCGACTATTTCTAATCGGGCTCTCTACAATTTGAAGCCTGGTAATGTCGTAGTGCCCACAGCGGTGGAGAGTCACTTAGCAAATGCTACTTTATTGGCCGACTGAAATACTGAGAAGTTTTGTTGTGATTTTAACGTCGGGAGTCGCTACGGCCGACCTACGTGATGGATGTTGCTGTGAGTGGATGTTAATTACGCGTATTTCACTTTTCTGCAGACGTAAAAAAGCCCGACTATTTCTAGTCGGGCTTTCTACAATTTGAAGCCTGGTAATGTCCTACTTTCACATAGCAAATGCTACACTATCATCGGCGCTGTTTCGTTTCACTACTGAGTTCGGCATGGAGTCAGGTGGGTCCAAAACGCTATTGTCACCAAGCAAATTTGGGCGTTAATTCGTATTTCTACGCACTAACTGAATTTGGAAAATATCTGATAATATTTTTTAAGTCTTTCTAAGTAATTTCTACTTTAGTTATATTAACTTCTGTCAAACTGTCGCATAAAACGCGTTTGGCGTTGTATGGTTAAGCCTCACGGGTAATTAGTACAAGTTAGCTTAATGGCTC
>NZ_JADYWM010000032.1:0-27249 GCF_015864815.1 Pseudoalteromonas sp. NZS100 | reverse complement strand
GTTGCGGGAGCCGGATTTGAACCGACGACCTTCGGGTTATGAGCCCGACGAGCTACCAGACTGCTCCATCCCGCGCCAATAGATATCAAACCTTAATTTAATATCGCTGTTAGCTGTTATACAACACGCTAAACAATGGCCGCTATTATAAGGATGTACAGGATAATTAGCAACTATAATACGCAATTAGTTTATAAAATTTGCAATTCGTCAAGATGCTAATTTAATGTATATGTAAGTAACATAAGTAATCAGCCAACTTTATAAAATTCCCATACTTGAGTCATAAAATGTAGTAGCTTATTATTTCAGGATAAAAATCAGATAAACTGAAGTTTAATAACTCTTAAAATACGTTTTAAAGGCTCACTAATTACCAGAAAGTAAATAGATATAACAAAAAGCCATACTTTCACACTAAAAAAACGTGCAGAATTTGAACTGCCCGCTATAATCAACTTTATTCCTACTTGATAATAATAGTTATTACTCACTGCAACGAGATAAAAATGAATCAACAACAATCAGCATTATTAAATAACTTAACAATTATTAAGCCTAACTTTCATGCGTTTACTGCTAAGTTTCATAGTAAATTAGCCCAATCTAGTATTGAGATGAATTACCCGACGGCCTTACAGTTTAACGAAAAGAGCTTTACCCTCTTTTGCGTGTTAGAACGAATTGTTAAACATTTAGATAAACCAGCATCGGTAGCTCCTTTTTTAGCTCACCATTTAATGTATCTAAAAAAAAGCGGCGCTTCACACAGTGACATTGCCCTTTTATCTAACGCTTTTTACGAAACCCTTGAAGAGCACCTTGGTAAGCATTTTAATACTGAGAGTCAGCTCGCTTGGAAAAAAGCGCTTAGGTACTTTGAAAGCTTTGCAAGCAATGTTCTTTTCAACGTTACCAATGTGGTTTCGTTACAACAAAGAATGCAGCAAAAGCAAAGTAATAAAATTTAGATATTCAATTGGGGGGGAGACTTAATTTACTTAATCTCCCCTTAATTATGCTCATTTTAACACCATGGTCAAAAACGCCTCGATATGCGGTTAAACTTTTTTGCCCTATTGCTAACAGCACAATGTATTGCGTTATTTACCGCCTCTATTCGTTTTACTAATCTATTATTAAACTCAAGAAACAACTAATCCCCAGCATTAAAAACAGCAAACTATTGTCGTTATGCACTTAATTACTCCTATTTGCTTGTTGTAAAATATTAAAACGATCGTTTAATTAACTATGCCCGTATAAAAAAATTTGGCTTTACTATGACCCATCATAAAACACTTAGATTAATACTAGGCGATCAGCTAAACCCATCTCATTCATGGTATAAACAAAAAGACGACGACACGCTTTATCTCATCGCAGAATTAAAACAAGAAACCGACTACGTTAGGCATCACATTCAAAAACTGTGTGCTTTTTTTAATGCTATGGAAAACTTTGCGACTGCATTAAAAACGGCAGGTTTTAATGTTTTGCATTTAACTCTTGACGATACCGCTGGCGACAAAGATTTAATTGAATTACTCAAGCGAATTGCCGATAAATACCAATGCGAAACTATTGAATATCAATACCCTGATGAGTTTAGGCTTAAGTCTCAATTAGCTAAGTTCAAAAGTGATAGCTCATTTGATGTAATTGCCACAGATACTGAACACTTTTTATTACCGTTCACCGAAATAAAAACACGCTTTACAAAAAACAAGCATGTGACAATGGAGCACTTCTATCATGCTATGCGTAAGCAGTTTAATATATTAGTTGATGATACTAAGCCAACCGGTGGCAAATGGAATTTTGACAGTAATAATCGTAATAAATTTTCCAAAAACGACTTAGCAAATATCCCAGAGCCTAAGTTATTCAATACTGATGTTAGCAGCATTATTTCCCGTTTAAATAAGCATAAAGTCGCTTATTTTGGTCAAATAGATGAGCATTCACTAGAGTGGCCAACAACAAGAAAACAAGCCATTGAATCTCTCGAATACTTTTGCGAGCATTTACTTAGTTGCTTTGGTCACTTTCAAGATGCGATGACAGATCAAAGTAAAAATAATACCAGCTTGTACCATAGCCGATTATCGTTTGCCCTAAACGCGAAAATACTCCACCCGTTATATGTAATCAAACGTGTAATAAGAGAATACGAACAAAGACCCAGTGAAATATCCCTCTCGCAAGTAGAGGGCTTTACTAGGCAAATATTAGGTTGGAGAGAATATGTACGTGCCATTTATTGGATTAACATGCCCGACTACGCTGTTAAAAATCAACTACAAGCCAAAAACACACTACCATCTTATTTTTGGAACAGCTCTACAAAAATGAATTGCCTAAGCCACTCATTAAAACAAAGCCTTGAAACCGCTTATGCCCACCATATTCAACGCCTAATGGTTATTGGAAACTTTTGCATGCTTACAGGAATAAACCCTGATGACGTAGATAACTGGTACCTAGGTGTTTATATCGATGCCATAGAGTGGGTAGAGATGCCCAACACCCGAGGAATGAGCCAGTTTGCCGATGATGGAATAATTGCGACTAAACCTTATGCTGCAAGCGGTAACTACATTAATAAGATGAGTGATTACTGCAAAAGCTGTCAGTACGATGTAAAACAAAAAGTAGGTGATAAAGCTTGCCCGCTAAATAGCCTGTACTGGCATTTCATGAATAAACACAGAGACAGGCTAGAAAAGAACCCACGTATTGGTATGGTATATAAAAACTGGGATAAACAAGAAAAAACACTCCAAGAACAAACGCTGCAACAAGCAACCTACTACCTTAATAATTTAGAAGCGCTGTAAACAAAAAAGCCGCCTCGAATGAGGCGGCTAAGTAATTAGGGGAATATGTACTTTAGAAGATTATTTACCTTCTATTAGATTGCTATTACCAATTTCAATTTTACGTGGTTTTAGCGCTTCAGGGATTTCACGTTCTAAGTCAATACTTAGTAAGCCATTGGCTAAATCTGCGCCAAGTACTTTTACATGATCTCCTAACTGGAATTTACGTTCAAAGTTACGCTCAGCAATACCTTGATGAATAAATTTACGCTCTGTGTTTTCATCTTTATTTGCTTTAGTACCTGTAACTTTTAATGTGTTATTTTCTGACTCAATGGTTAATTCGTTATCGCTAAAACCGGCAACGGCCATAGTGATTCTGTATTTGTCTTTATCGAGTGCTTCTATGTTGTAAGGAGGAAAACTTGGCTGCTTATCTGTATTAGCTGCCGCATCCATAAGTGATGCTAAATGTTCGAAGCCGATAAATGAACGATAAAGTGGTGATAAGTCTACTGTACGCATAATAATATCCTCATATTTAAGCGATATTTTGCATGTGCTTTTCTATTGAACAAGCTCAAGCAAAGTTTAATTAATAATATAAATTTCAATTATTTAAGTTTAATTTAGGACCCATCAGGCGTCCTACTTAACTATATATGGACGGTAAAATTGTTTTCAAGAGATTAATTTTAAAAAATTAAAAATAAATAAAAAAAGGCACTAAAAAGTGCCTTTTGAAACCATGAAAATGAATGTTATTTAATAAATGTGCCTCGGATTGGGTAGTCGTTTTCTCTAGAAAACTTAATTCCACCTAGCAGTTGCTCTAAATCAGGACGAACAAATGGGCTGTTTGATATATCGACCATTTGAAGCTGATTTTTTTCATTAAGTACAAAAATGCCTGGCTCAGCAAATGGATGATCAGTTTCTGCATCACTGCGAGGCTCGCTGATATGTAGCCCTAAATCGGTCATTTGTTCGATTGTTAAACCATAGTAAATTGGGAAGTTAATATCTATTTTTTCAAGATGTTTATTAAGCTGCTCATGGCTATCACCACTTACTGCAACCACTTCAACACCAGCATCTTTAAAGTCTTTATGAACTTTAGCAAGCTCGTTAAGTTGCGCAGTACATTTAGGGCAGTGCTGGCCTCGATAGACAACAATCATTTTCCAGGGAGAGTCACTTACTCTATCAACTAAATCTACCTTGTTCTCATCAACATCACTCACAACTAGTGATGGCATAATATCCGCAGGTTTTAAACTAGTGTTACTCATTGCGATCTCCTTTTACTGTTTCAGATTAAAAATTAATTTGCTCTTACCCATAGAGCTTAGGGTAACTTTTATTAATTCAACCTGAAAAGTGTAATTAAAAATCGATTATAACTTTAAGACCATCCCTTTATTTTTCTATAAATGGTAGATGCACTAACCCCTAGATAAGCAGCAGCAAGAGGAATATTGTCTTCACAACTTTTAATTGCATTTTCAATCGCCCTTTTTTCAACTTGCCACAAAGGTTCTATATCGTGAACAGACATAGGCGATAATTGAACACTCTGCTCGTTTGTATTGTGAACTGACTTAGCGGATATCGAGTGCTTCACAGCGCCTAATCCAAATGAGCTTGGTAGCATGTCTTTTTCAATTACATCGCCATCATTAATAACAACGGTGTTTTCAATTACATTTTGTAGTTCGCGAATATTTCCTGGCCAATCGTAATTACAAAAAAGCGCCTTAACTTCATCAGAAAAACCAGTGAAATGCTTTGCATTACTATCGCTTTTTTGTTTCAAAATATACTCAGCAAGCAGTAATATATCGCCTCCGCGTTCTCTTAAAGGGGGGAGCTTTACGGGAATAACATTTAAACGGTAATATAAATCTTCTCTAAAACGCCCTTCTGCAACCTCTATGATAGGGTTTCTGTTTGTTGCACAGACTAAACGAACATCGCTGTGTAATACTTCACTACTACCCACCTTACTAAAAATGCCTGTTTGTAAAAAGCGTAATAACTTTGCTTGTAAGTTAAGTTCCATTTCACATAATTCATCTAAAAATAAGGTACCGCCGTTGGCCACTTCAACAGCCCCTTTTCGATCGCTTAATGCCCCACTAAACGCACCTTTAACATGACCAAAAAATTCTGATTCAAATAGCTCAGCAGGGATAGCTGCACAGTTTATGGCAATAAATGGTCCTGTATTTCTCGGGCTTGTATCATGAAGGGTTTGTGCGCAAACTTCTTTACCGGTTCCACTTTCACCTGTGATAAATACACACGCTTTACTTCTAGCTGCACTATCAAGTAATCTAAAAACGGTTTTCATTGCCAGTGATTCACCAACAAAATCTTGATTTTTATCTCTGTTTTTAACCAATGGTTGAACTTTAACTTGCTCTTTTGGCGTCAAGGCACTTTCTACTGAACTAATGAGTCGTTGACTTGTGAAAGGTTTTTCTAAAAAATCAAAACCGCCTAAACGCATTGCTTCCACTGCAATATCAATAGAGCTGTTTGAGGTGATCATGACTACATTAGCAGGATTTTTCTGCTTATTTACAAATTGTAATACCTCAAGCCCACTTATATCTGGCAAGCATACGTCTTGTACTATGACCGCTGGCATTTTTTCTTTAATACCTACTAAAGCAGAGTACCCATCTGTAAAGTGTTTGCATTGGAAACCAGCCTGTTCAAGCTGACTTGCATATAAAGCACCACTGGCAATGCTATCTTCAACAATATAAACAAGACCTTTATCAATTATATCTGACACGGCTTTCTCCTAGATAGCTATACTATTACTCATTATTTGATACGCATCTCGGGTTTTATCCAAGTTGTGTTTAATAACAAGCGCTGCGTGCAAGTTTTCTTGTGTAGTTGACGGTGGCGAATCGTGTAATTGTGTTGCTAACGCAGCTAAAGCAGATGCACCATATAAAGCTGCTGAATTTTTTAAGACATGCATTACTTCTTTAATTTTTATAGTATCTTCACTACTAATTGCCGTATCTAATTGGTTAGCCATAGTAACTAATTCATCAATAAATAATTTAATTAAACGAGCTAACACAGTTGTCCCAACATCCTTTTCGAGTTGAGTTAATACATTTAGCTCGGTAATACTTTTATCGACAAACTGCTCTGATATGGGCATAGATAACCTTCGTGTAAGTTAAAACTTCGTACACTAATAAAATGTAAGAGTTGTAGTTTAAGAGTAATTTGTTTTTTGCATTTTGCAAATCAAAATGAATATAAACATTTACAAAGCCCAAGTATCAATACTTTTAGTTAACGTTTGCGGCTTATCTAGCAGGTATCCCTGAGCTATATCGCAACCAAGTTGTTCTAATATTTGTAATTGCTCATTCTCTTCAATACCCTCTGCTACCGTTTGTAAACCCAATCGTTGAGCCATCGCAATAATTGCGCTACATAACGTAAAGTCTTCATTATTAGTTGCAATACCACTTACAAAACTGCGATCAATTTTTAAACCATCAATATCAAATTGACGAAGTAAACCTAAAGAGGCATACCCAGTGCCAAAATCATCAATCCACACCTTTACGCCTTCTTTATGGAAGTTTTCAAACGCCTTAGCTATTTTATCAGGACTATGAATGAGCGCTGTTTCCGTTAATTCGACTTTAATAGCCTGTGGTGGTATTTGGTGCTTTTCTAGCAAAGACATTACTTTTGAAAACACATCACCATCTAAGATTTGTACCGGTGAAATATTTAATGAAACAGCAATATCTGTCATACCAAACTGCCGCATATGTTTTAAATCAGACAAACATTGCTCAAAAATCCAGTCACCTAATTCTAAAATCATTCCCGATTGCTCTACATGAGGGATAAACTCATCAGGGCCAACAATGCCAAAGCGCGGTGATTGGCACCTTACTAGCGACTCAAAGCCGACCAGCTTTCCAGATCCCAATGATACAAGCGGTTGATAAACCATTTTAAAATAATTATTTTGCATTGAATCAGACATGATTCTCTCTAACTCATGCCATCTTGCTAGATTGACTGGTTTTTCCGATTCTAGGTATTTAAACGCACTCATGATTTTGCTCCGGTTTCACTATTAGTGACTTATTATATTAAAGAGCAATTTACAGGCCATTTTAAATACAAAAAAACAGAAATAAAAACCAATATATTCAAGTAGTTAAATTAGAAGATTAAATGGCTTTACTTCTCCCATTTCATTCGCATTTTGCAATTCAGTTTGCAATGCAGCTAAATTGGTAAGTGAGCGCTTAATCGAGCTTATAAAACACAGATAAGCCAGTTAATAGATACTGACCAAAGCTAATATTAGCAATTGTATATGAGAAAAGAGAAAGCTTTGATAAAACCCTGTTTAGGTTAAGCACCATCTAAATTTAAGAACATATAAATAATTTTATGGGGAGGGATTAAAAAATTAAATTGGTGGTAGGAACATAAAAAAACGCAGGCAACTATGAATAGTTACCTGCGCAAAAGTCTCTAGTTTGGAAGAGTGTCGTTATTTTCGTTTTTAGAAGCAGTTACATGTTGTGCATAGTTGGTATTTTGCGAGTCAAACGTATTACTCATCAACTGCGCGTTTTCAACATCAGCCTGTGTAAAAGTAATTGGCTGAATATCTGCCAGCGGTTCAATCGAATCGCTACCTCGTAAAACTGTTATACCTATTACTAAAGTGGCAACAAGCAAAATTGACAAAACCATAATTTCAGGTGTTAGTACCCAATTGTTACCTTTAGGCTGTTGTTTGGCTTTTGTGTTTGTTTGCATATTGCACCCCTTAAATATTTAACTAAATTCGTCTTGATTTGATATTTAATATATTGCGAAAGTCGTGCCAACCAGATAACAACTTTACAAAAAAGTAAAAACCTTACAAAATCATGTCGTTAAAATAAATTAAAGGTATGATTGAGTATTTAAATAAAGTTCATAACATTTTATTTTTATTTTGAATTGCAATTTGCGAATCAAATTAAAAAAACACACTAAAAACACTCATTAATTACTAAAAAATAAATTTAACTTACCCCTAAAATACTAGGTCAATTTCTCCGTTTATCAAGTTTTATGCAACACAAACACACTTTTTATATTGTCTGTTGATCTTTGGTGATTAAAATTCGTTCAAACTACAAGCGGTTTAATCCCAGCGCGAGGTTTATAACCCAGCGGGCTCGGTAACAGCTCTTGCGTTACCCTACTAACTTAAATCGATGTAAGAATAAGTAAAACCGAGCAAAGCTTCTGCGTCCTGCTCACGCCCCTTAACTACATCCATGTTGGCAACAAAGAGTAAATAGCCCCTAGGAAGATCCCTTTGGGCAGCGCCTGTTTGGCATTAATGCTACGTTATCGCCCATTTATGGAAAATAACCACACTGCTACAAATTTAACCCTAAACGTTTAACAAACCCTAGCCTTCATTGCTCAACTCAGCTTTTCCCACACTTGCGCTAAACGAGAGAGCTTTAAATGTTTAGATTCAATAACCTGCTCTGGGGCATATTTATCAAGTAATAAATAAAGTGTCTCACTTACAATTGGCTTAGCTAAATAGTCATTCATCCCCGCGTCTATAAATCGCTCTTTATCACCATGAATCGCATTTGCAGTGAGTGCTATTATAGGAGTGGTTATACCTAACTTTCTGATTGCTTTAGTTGCAGAAATCCCATCGAGTATTGGCATTTGGATATCCATAAAAATAATATCAATTTCACCGCTTTGCGCCTTTATTATTGCCTCTTGACCATCACTAACAATATGCACACGACAACCTTTTTGCTCTAAAAACTGCCGAATTACAATTTGATTATTCGTATTATCTTCAGCAACCAATACCTTGGTTCCGCTTAACTGAGTTAACCCTAAGGGGCTTTCTAAAGTTTCTTTTTGCTCACGATTGGTAAATATAATATCCAAATGAAACAACTGCTCTTCTAATAAACTAATTGCCCGTAGTACATGCGATACTTTATAAGGGCCATTTAACCTAAGCTCTCTGTCGTTAATATTTTGCGGTAATAAGCTTTTACCTAGCAAATCTAGGATGAGTAAACACGGTGAATTAAGGGAGTTGTATGTATTTATACGCTCGCGTGTTTGGGCTAACATTTGAGGATCAGTTAGTACAATTGCATCAGGAAAACTATCGTACTTGGGTATATCTGGGCATACTTCGTAGTGTTCAAAAGTGATAGAAAACCGAGTGAGCGTATGCTCCAAGGCTGTTTTTAGAATTTCGTGATTTCCTACTATCCATACTTTTGGCTTTTTACTTCGTGCTGCAAACCCTTCTCTTAAAATTGAGTCAGTTGTGTCTATTTGCAGCGGGTAATTAACTATAAACTCGCTTCCTTTATTAAACTCAGAACTAACCGAAATATCTCCACCTACTACATCACAAATTTGCCTACATATCGCAAGCCCTAAGCCACTGCCACCATGCTTTCGAGTAATTGAATTATCGGATTGAATAAAAGGCATAAACATACTGTCAATTTTATTTTTTGCAATTCCCATACCCGTGTCTTTTACAGATAAATAAAGGTTTAAATTATTACCTTCAATATGAGTGCACTTAACAGTAACCGTTATTACACCATGTTGAGTGAACTTAATCGCATTGGCTAATAAATTTATGACTATTTGTCTTATACGGGCATGATCACCAATTACTTGAGCTGGTACATCAGGATAAAAATCAAAAATAACCTCAAGCCCTTTTTGTAAAGCGCTTTGGGAAATTATATCTATTGCTTCTTCAATACACGTATCAATACTAAATGGCTGATTATTGAGTGTTATGGCTTGTGCTTCAAAACGTGAGTACGTTAATACATCGTCCAATACACTTAATAGCGCGTCAGAACTTGTTTTAATCATTTGTGTATAGCGCATTTGTTCAGAAGTTAAACCGGTATGATGCAAAATATCTGCAGATCCAATAACAGCATTTAATGGCGTGCGAATTTCATGACTAATATTTGCCATGAATCGGCTTTTTGACTCCGCTAGGGTTTCTGCCTGATGTTTAGCTTCAAGTAATATTTGCTCGCTTTCAATACGCTCTTGTATATCCACAAGTGTCGCGGCAATTGATGATAAATCACTTTCGTAGCCACCAACAATTGGAGTAAGTGTAATTTCGACCCAGTTATTTATACCTTGTGCATTAATTAAACGTATATCAAAGCGACGTATATCACGCTTACCTTGTTTATAATCAAGCAAAGTGCTACTAATTTTTTCTACATCTTCTTTTGCTATAAACTTAATTATAGGTAAGCCAAGGCTCTCATCTACCCTGCTGTGTAACACTCGCTGCCATGCTTGATTTATAAATAATAGATTACCAAATGTATCTAGGCGTAAAACAATATCAGGGATATTATCAACCACAGAGTGGTAATTATATTCTATCTCTGCCATTGCTTGTTCGGCTTTAACTCGCTGCGTAATATTAGTTTCTATAGCGATAAAGTGCTTTACTTGGCCTTCATCATCTCGCACTGGGTTTGCATCAATAGCAACCCAATAAATATTACCGTTTTTATCATAATTTGTAGTTTCAACTTGAAAAGGAAGTCCATTTTTTACGGCATGAGACATGACCTTACGGCTTTTTTCACATGTTTTTGGCCCTTGCAGTAATTGACCAGGACTGGTGCCTATAACCTCATCACAGGCGTAACCTGTAAGTACTTCAAAACTATTGTTAACCCACTCAATTACGCCAAATTTATCTGTAATTATCACTAAGTTATTTGTATGGCTCGCAACAAGCGATAAGCGTTTTACATATTTTTGCTGTTGTGTAAGCAAAAGTTGTGAGTCTTTATGACGTTGAATGTCATAGAGTGAACCTATAAAACCGCTTTTTTCATCATAAACTAGCCTCAACTCAAACCAGTTTAAGAGTCCGAGACTATTTTTTATTTGTATTTCTACACTAGGAGTCTGCTTTCCTTCAAGCAAACAACAACTGTATGCAACAAAATGCATAATATCATCGCAATTCATTAACTTAGTGATATTAGAACCAATTAATGAATCGCTTGAGTAACCTAGTTTCTTCTCCCATGCTTCGTTAATATAGGTAAGATTTAAATGTTTATCACACTCAAAAATACATTCATCTAAAATAGCTAATAGCTTTGCTTGACGTCGATTACTATTGGAGAGCTTTTCGACCAATGCATATTGGATTTGCACTTGTAGTTCATCGTTGTTATCCATGCTCTCTCCAATGCTTAATAAAAGTTTTACTATCACAAACTCGCGCATAAAGAGGAAAAACCTCTTCACAGTAAAAAGTTTGTTCAAAAGGAGTGCGACTCGATGTACAGTCACTTAAAATAGTGACGTTAAAACCAAGTTCAACAGCCGTTCGCGCAGTTGAGTCAATACAAATAGAAGTCACCGTACCGGCTAAAATTACATTAGTGACACCATGTTCTTTGAGCTTTTGCGCTAGAGCAGTATGTGTAAAAGCATTTAAACCTCTTTTCCCAGGCACCACTTCTATAACATTGCTAAAAAAATCTAGCTGCTCAATGGTTTGAGCGCCGTACGAACCTGCTTTAAATGCGCCCACATCAGCAATAGCTTTTAATATGCCAATCGGATTTTTAAGCTCACTGTAGTTTTGTGTAAAATGAATGGGTGTATTAACAACTAACGCAAATTGCTCTGCACAGGCGGCCAATAAAGAGAGTGTATTTTCTACCACGCCAGTAATTCTTGACGACTCTTCAACCACGTCATACAAAATACCTTTTGGTGAAAAGTAATCATTTTGAAAACCAATCAAAATAAGCGCTGTTTTAGAAAAGTCATGCATCATTGCCACCTTATTAACCAATTTAAGACGCTAATTGCCAAGGTTTAATAAACTTTTCGAGCACTGCTTTGGTCACTGGTTTTTGTAAATAGTGCGTAATACCTTTTTCAAATAACTCAGCTATCTGCTCATCCCCTGTTAGCCCCGTTAAAATAACTTTGGGTGTATTATTATTAGGGGTATTTTGACGCACCAATTGCTGTGCGACGTCACTGCCAAACATTCCTGGCATGCGCTCATCTAAGAGCAATAAATCAAATGGTTCATTTTGAGCAAGCGTTAAAGCACTAGCGCCATTTTCTGCACATGTTACTAAGCAGCCCAGCATTTCGAGCATCACTTTTGTTGCAATTTGGCTTGGTAAGCTATCATCCGCCACTAATACAGATAAACGTGTTTGCGTATGAAATGTTGTTAAAATGGTAATGAGATCAGTATCAAAAAATGGCCAACCTAATATTTTTTTAGATAGTTTGTTCTCTTGGCTCAGGTCACTAATGTCGCTAATAGTGCATAACTTTATGTGTCTATTTATGCTGTCACCATTTAGTTTATCAGTTAGCGCGTCACCACTAAGGTGACGTAAATCCTCAATCTGTACCGTTTCCTTAAAAGTGCTATTGAATAATTTAAAATTTAAGCCAAAGCGCTCATGGGTATTATCCGATGTTATTAAACAACTTTTAAATAACGCCTCACAATCAGTTAGAACGTCTATATTTTGACTAATATCTAGTGCCAAACTAACAGACTCTTTTGTTGCTAAAAGCCCATGAAAATCCAGCGTGCTTACTTGCTCAGAATCATCAATCTGGTAATGAAGACTAACCCCTTGTATATTTGCTTCTAGGTTAAGTAAAAAGCTCTGCTTAACAAATGCTAGCGCTGGAATCAGAAATTCCTCGCATTGCGCAATCATTTGCTCAAGAGGGATTTGCAAACAAACGTAGTTACATTGCAACTTATTAATTAAAGTAACTGAAAAATTTCGATTTTGGGTTTCACAATATTTACCGATTACCCCTTGGATAATTTCTAAAACGTGACTATTAATATTCATAAAGTATTCTCGTTAACCCAATGTATACCTCTTAATCATCAAGTTATGTGCCACAAATTAATTCTTGTAAACACACTTGCATTCATATACTTAAGTATTAGACAGACAGCGCTTTAGTTTCTCATTCGCATTTTGCAAATCATATTGCTATGCAATATATGATTTATGGTTTTTATTAGAATGGTGTAATCGATTTTTTTTTGCTTTAAATAATTTTTCAATCATTTAAACTGATTTTAATCAAATTGAGGAGAAAGCTATGTTAACTGTAATTTTTGGCCGTGAAGGTTGTCCATATTGTGTTCGTGCAAAAGATGTTGCGCAGCAACTATCAAATGAACGTGATGACTTTAAATTTCGCTACATCGATATAATTAAAGAAGGCATTAGTAAAGCCGACCTTGAAAAGTCAGCTGGTAAACCTTGCCCTACCGTTCCACAAATTTTTGTGGATCAAAATCACATCGGTGGATTTACAGAATTTGAAGCTTACGCAAAAGAAAACCTAGGCTTGTACAAATAAGCGTTGTATTAAATATGTTAACCAGTTTAACAAACCCCAAATTAAACTGGTTAAATTTCGACCAACATCAAACACATAGAAATTAGTTTCAATTTATACAAGCATTTGCCTCGCGAATCCTATATAATGCGCGCCTCTTTAAATTCGTTGAGGCGTATTAATGTCAGAACCAGTCACGTTTGAATCTCTAAATCTTTCTCCTGCAATTTTGAAGGCAGTTGAAGAGTTGGGTTACAAGACACCATCTGAAATCCAAGCTCAATGTATACCGTTATTGCTAGAAAGAAAGGACGTACTGGGACTAGCTCAAACGGGTACAGGTAAAACCGCAGCATTTGCACTGCCATTACTAAATAATATTGACCCGTCTGTGAAACAGCCACAGATCCTTGTACTCACACCAACACGTGAGCTTGCGATCCAAGTTGCTGAGGCATTCGAACAATATGCTAAACATGTTCGTGGTATTGAAGTATTGGCACTCTATGGTGGCCAAAGCTACAGTATCCAATTAAGCGCACTTCGTCGTGGCGCTCAGGTTATTGTTGCAACTCCAGGTCGTTTAATCGATCACATTAACCGTGGCACTATCAAGTTTGATGCTCTACAAGCACTTGTACTTGATGAAGCCGATGAAATGTTACGTATGGGCTTTATCGATGATGTAGAAAGCATCATGGAAAAAACACCGCGCGAAAAGCAAACATGTCTTTTCTCTGCGACTATGCCTAAGCAAATTCAAAACATCAGCAGCAAGTATATGAACAATCCTGAACAGGTTCATATTTCTGCGCGTAACTCGACAGTATCATCTGTTGAGCAAGTGTTTTGGAATGCAAGCGTACATAAAAATAAAGCAATTGTTCGCTTCTTAGAAGCTGAGCAATATGAAGGTGCTATTGTTTTCGTACGTACGCGTAACGATACAGTACAACTTGCTGAGTTATTAGAGCGCGAAGGTTTCTCTGCTGCTCCACTTAACGGTGACATGAACCAGCAAGCACGTGAACGCACTGTAGATCGCTTAAAAAGTGGCATGCTAAACATTGTTATTGCAACAGATGTAGCGGCACGTGGTCTAGATGTTGACCGTTTAAGCTTAGTTATCAACTACGATATCCCACAAGATTCTGAAGCCTACGTTCACCGTATCGGCCGTACAGGTCGTGCTGGTCGTACTGGTAAAGCAATCTTATTCGTAAAACATAACGAACGTTATTTACTTAAAAATATCATTCGTCATACGAAGTCTGAAATTGCTCAAGTTGAATTACCTACAGCAAAAATTGTTGAAGAAAAACGTATCGAAGCGTTACAAGCAAAATTAACTATTGCGCTTGAAAACAAAGACATCACGTTCTTCAATGAAGTAGCTACTAACATGGCTGAAAAACTTGACCTTCCTCTTGAAAGCTTAGCGGGTGCGTTACTGTGTTTAGCACAGCAACAGTCGCCAATTAAAGTTGAAGAAGTTAAGATTCAACCTCGTGAACGTAACGAGCGTAACGACCGCAATTCACGCAACGATCGTGGTGACCGTGGACGTCGTAACGAACGTGGCGGCGAACGTGGTGGAGAGCGCGCTGAGCGTAAACCTCGCGAACGTAACAGCCGTGATGCAGGTCCTATGGATACGTACCGTATCGAAGTAGGTCGTGAACATGGTGTTCAGGTTAAAAATATTGTTGGCGCTATCGCTAACGAAGCTGACATCTCAAGCAAGTTTATTGGTGATATTCGTCTACACGACAATCACAGCACGGTTCAATTACCGCAAAACATGCCTAAAGATGTACTTGATCACTTCCAAAAAGTGTTTATTTGTAAACGCCCTATGGGCTTAACAATTACAACTGATCAAGGCCCTGCTGAACCACGTGGCGAACGCTCTGAGCGTCAAGCTGGTGATAAGAAACGCAGCTTTAATAAAGATGACGGCGCACGCGGTGATAAGCGCAGCGGTCCTCGTAAAGAACGTCGCCCTGTAAGCTTCACAGCTAAATAAGCAACGACTCTTTAATAAAAAAACCTTGCCACGAAAGTGACAAGGTTTTTTTGTTTTTAAGCTGCTGCTACAATGAAAACAAAGTAAACTTTCGCGTCAATTCAATAGCGGCTTGAGATAGTTTTTTTAGCCTGAGTTCGGGTTGCTTAATGCCTATAAATACATTTCTCTGATTTTTAAAATAACAAAAATTCTGTAAACTAGACAAAGGCTATAGTTCACGGACGAATTAAAAATTGAAAAAGATTTACGACAACTTGCTCTTTGTAGCAATAGTACTCCCCATTTTATTATGCATCACTATACCTATTTTAATGGACTTTACAGATCCACCATTCATCTCAAATGAACTATACGGCGTTGTTTTCTTTATAACCCTCCCTATTATCTGTTGTGCACTATTTATCTATTTAAATATACTTATTTTCAATAAATATAAACGCTGCAGTAAATATAGAGAATCACTTAAATATAATTTCTCAGATACTAAAATAAAATTAGCATCCATTTTTATGTACCCATTATCCCCTTTATTAATCTATGGAATACTCTATATTTTTATCTCTGATCCTATTAAATTATGGGCTTACTACACGCAAGGCGACTATTGGTATAAAGAATACATCCTGACCGATGTACAAGAGTGTGGCACTGAGTATGAAGATAGCTGTACTCGTTTATACTTCAAAGACCCTAAAACGAATAAGATTCATGATTTTAGGTGGTATGACGATAAGTCTACAATAATGAACAACAAAAATGATTATGTGTATATTGTTGGAGAGGCCAGCTTATTTGGCTATATAGTGAGAGATTTAGAAAGGTAACTTAGACTTACTTTTACATTACAGGACTTTTATTTAAAAACCTCACTCAATTGAGTGAGGTTCATAAAGGTTTAGGCTAAGGCAATGCTGGATAAATGTAGCTAGCATCTAAACCTAAAGGAATACCAAGTGCCCAATAACCTAGCAAGAAAATACTCCAGCCAATCATAAAGGCGATTGAGTACGGCAGCATAATAGCAATTAAAGTGCCTATACCGGTGCCTTTGACATACTTTTGACAGTACACCACCACCAATGGGAAGTATGGCATTAACGGTGTAATAATATTAGAGCTTGAGTCACCTACACGATAAGCGGCTTGAGTTAAGTCTGGCGAAATACCAAGTTGCATTAACATCGGTACAAAAATGGGGCCAAGTAACGCCCATTTTGCTGAACTTGAACCTACAAACAAGTTAACAAAGCCAGTTAAAAAGATAATGCCTACAACCGTTACTGCACTTGGCAATTCCATCGCCTTTAATAACTGCGCACCTTCAATTGCGAGCAGTGCACCTAAATTTGATTTACTAAATGCAGCAATAAATAGCGAACAGAAAAACGCCATGACTATATAATATGCCATGCCGCTCATCGCTTTACTCATTGCATCAATCATATCTTTTGAAGTTTTAAAGGTACCTACCGTAAAACCATATACAGTGCCTGGGATCCAAAAAAGTAAAAATATTAGTGGTACAATTGATTGCATTAAAGGAGAGCTAAAATTAGTAAGGGATCCATCACTACTGCGCATTGCAGAATCGTCTGGAGCAGAGACAAATGCTAATAACGCAAGTCCTGCAATCATCACGGTACTGGCTATATAAAAGGCACGTTTTTCATCACTACGTGCATCTTCAAATACAGGTAAATCCTCTTTAGCACCATCAACTGCTGTTTTTTGTAAACGTGGTTCAATAATTTTATCGGTAATGTACCAGCCTAATGCCACAATAAATAAGCTAGATGCTGAAGCAAATGCCCAGTTATTTAACGGGTTAATTGTTATTGCAGGATTAATTATTTGCGCCGCACTTTGGGTAAAGCTTTGTAGCAATGGGTCGATACCCGATGGAATAAAGTTAGCCCCAAAACCACCACTGACTCCTGCAAATGCAGCTGCAATACCCGCAAGCGGATGGCGTCCTGCTGCATAAAATATAACACCGGCAAGTGGAATAACTAATACATAACCTGCGTCAGTAGCGGTATGGCTCACAATGGCCACTAAAATGATTGAAGGCGTTAATAGCTTTTTAGGAGTAACTTTAAGCATTAACTTAAGGCCGGTATTAATAAATCCCGAATGCTCTGCAACACCGACACCTAACATAGCTACTAAAACGACACCTAAGGGAGCAAAGCCAGTAAAGGTTTTTACCATAGAGGATAAAAAAGTAGCGAGCGAATCACTTGCCAGCATATTATTAATAATAATCGCTTCACCGGTACGTGGATCTATTGCATCAAAGCTTACGCCTGAAAACCACCACGACAAAAACCAAATTAATAACATTGCAAACAGAAATATTACGGCTGGATCTGGAAGCTTATTGCCAACCCGCTCAACAAAATTTAAAAAACGCGCAACAACCCCTGAAGGTAAAGCGTCTTGATTATTATTCATTCTTATCGTTCCTAAAATTTATTTTTAGTAACAATATCGCATAAAAACAAAACAGTAAATTAACATGGAAATCTGCTTTGAAAGTTTTGGGCACAAAAAAACACGATAGTGATAAACAAATCGTGTTTTTTGTATCACTTACTTTTAAGCGAGGGCTTTAACTTCTTCCCACAAGCGTGCAACTAATGTCTTATCTTCTTCGTTAAGCTCACCATTACGATACGCTTTAACTAAGCTCTGCTCTACAGTTTCGTTTAGTTCATCTATACTGATTGTCAGCTTTTCTACTTCGGCATAACCAACTGCAAGATCAAAATGACCTCGTAAATAGCCGCCTGCAAATAACTCATCGTCAGTTGCTTTTATTACTAAATCATCGAAGTACTGCTGGGCTGCATCGATATAGTTCACTAAACTCATTTATTAATCTCCTGGTTTTGCAAAGCACCTGTATTTTCAAGGTTTTGGTGCCCTACTGCATACATAATATGGTCGTTAAATCCTGTGGTTACTTTAATATAACCCGTTAATTCATCATCTAATTCGCCATCGCCGGTGTCACAAATAAGGGGGCGGCTATTAAGCGCTTGTAGTTTTGTTTTTGTTGCTACTACAATAATGTTTTCTTTACCAATTGCACGTATAAGCGCAGGGCTCAATTGCTGATTACCACGGCCAAAAATATGCCCTTGCCCGCCAATGAGCGTAATGACTAACTTAGTACTTTGATCATGTGTAAGCTCAAGTAATTGCTTAGCCGTTAAATCTTGAGCAACTAAGGTTTGATCTTTTATTAAATCAACACCAAGTAACGTATTTTCAAGTCCCATCTCTTCCATGATGGCTTCAACCGTTGAGCCGCTACCCATTATATAAAATGTGTCTTCATCCATTTGCGATACAACATGCGCAGCAATGTCGGCAAGTACGAGCTCGTCGGTTTCTTTACCGCCATTTTTAACCGCTTGCATATAGCGTACTTCGCTAGGTGTTTGCATTTCGCCGTAGCGTTTGGCTTTTACTGTGCCTTGCCTGAAAGCATCTTCATCTATATCCATTACATCTGCATCGGCTAAGGTAACTAACTCACCCTTAACCAGCATTTCGACTACGCGCCCTGCAGCCTTTGGCGTGATAGCGTAAACACCAGAATGAATTTTACAACCTGCGGGAATACCAAGTACGGGAATGGTATCCTCTATTGCATGGCAAATGTTACGTGCTGTACCGTCGCCTCCGGCAAATAAGACTAAATCAACACCAGAGTTTTTAAGTATTTTTGCGGCTTGTTCTGTGTCATCTGGGGTTGTTATTGTTGAAGTGTTATATACAACCTCTACATTAAAGCCCAAAGCTTTTGCTGTTTGCTCACCCATGTCACCGTTAACAGTGTAAATAGTTAAGCGTTCTTTATAAGGTAATAGCACCTCAAGCGCTGCTTTTGTTCGGCTATTTGCTTTTGGCTCTGCACCTAATTCAATTGCTTTAGCGGCTGTGTGCGCGCCATCACTGCCTTTTAAGGCAACTGTGCCGCCTAAACCTGCTACAGGGTTTACAATTAAGCCTAATTTAAACGCCATTACAAAGCTCCTTTGGATGTTGCCAATTAAATTGCTGCGCTGTTAATGGCCACGGTGTATTGTAAAAATCACACAGTGCTTTTAAAAGTGACTCTGTACGAGAGTTAAAGCCATTTTCGATTAGCGATAATACCCGTGCATATACTCGCTGCTGAAAATCAAACCGACACGTTTGCTCGCCGTTTAAATTATCCACCGACACATTAAAATTAAACCCTGCTGCGGTGCTTAATAACCACTCTATAGCTTGGGGCTTTATTTCTACCTTTTCAAACTCAGCTTGTTTTTGTTTGTCGCGCCCGTCTGGGCAGTACCAATAGCCGTAATCTTCTAATAACCGACGTGCATCACCGGCCACCAGCCAGTGTGCTATTTCATGTAATGCACTGGCATAAAAACCATGCGCAAATACAACTTGGTGATATGGCACCTGCTCTGTTGCTGGTAAATACACAGGCTCACAATCGCCTTTTATCAGTCGTGTATTGTGACTTTGATAAAAAGTGCGCTCAAAAATTGAAATTAGATCAGCTATTTGATGCATAAAAATTGATTAATTCGTCTCGGTTACAGCGCCATATTAGCGCACTAAAAACGAGACGAATTGTACGGGCTTTTACAACTAAAGTAAAAATAAGGCGGGATAGTAAAATATAAGCGGATTAATCTTTCACTTTATTGATATTTTTAATAATACCTAAACAGTAAAGCGTATTGGCAAGTTCTTTACGCTGTGTTTTTTCACTTGAGGTTTTATTGGCTAAGCTAGTTAACATATCGTACCGTTTACGTAGAGTTAGTATATATCTGGCATGCTTACGGCATTCAAAACAACGTGTACAGTGTGAATCGACCCAAAAATCAAGTACCTCAAACCAATATTGCTGCTCTTGAGCAAAAAAAATAAATGCCTTAGAGCAACTTTCGCACTTCTCTTCAATATCAACATAAAGTGCCCGAGGGTCAATGGCATAGTTTTGCTTTTTTATATCTGCCAATATTACCGTATCAGGGAAGTATTTAAGCCTCGAGTAACGCCAGTGCGCATTCTCTATCGCCTCTATTGTCACTGAGGTATTGGTAGTTATCGGTTTATTGCCATACCTTGGGTGATTTAGATACATGAGCTGCCTAGTTTAAACTTATGATTTTAAGGCATAGAACATGCCATATGAAAAACAATAATTATACAGGCGTTCCTGCTTCATCACACTCTACAATATCGGTTTCGGTTAATGCCTGAGTGATCCATGCTTGCAATACGGGGCAACGCATAACAAAGTCACAATATTGTTGCGCCTCTGGCGATAACGTAATTTGATATGTTTTTAAACGCAATACAATAGGTACGTACATGGCATCAGCAATACTAAAGTCACCAAAAAACCACTCATTTGGAAACACATCTTGTTGCTGTGCAAATATCTCGTCTATACGGGCTATGTCTTTTAATGCTTCGCTCGATAGGTCTACTTTACGGGTAGCTCTTATATTCATTGGCATTTCGCTGCGCAGCGCCATAAAGCCTGAATGCATTTCAGCGCTTAGCGCACGCGCTTTAGCTCTTTGGGTAATATATTTTGGCCATGCAGCGCCCGATAAGTAAGCATCGTTAATATATTCACAAATTGCTAGTGAATCCCATACCTGTAAATCGCCATCAATTAACGCTGGGACTTTTTGCACAGCAAAGGTCTTTTTTAGTTCATTGTAAAAATCAGGGGTGTCGAGTACCAGCTGGGTTTCACTAAACTCAACATCAAATTTACTCATTAAATACCATGCGCGTAATGACCAGCTAGAGTAGTTTTTATTACCGATGAATAATTGCATATTGTAAATACCAAAGTGAATAGACGCTCCTACCTTACTAGGTGATTAAACAACCAACAACATTTTGTTTAAAGTCTCTTTGCTAACGGTTACTTAAAGCTATTAATTACTCACTTAACTGCTTGTTTAAATGTTTTTTCAATAGTTGAGTATTACGCGTGTTAGCTTTAAAAAACGCATCAAATATATCGCCAAAAAATGGCACTAAGCCGCCCACAAAATCTATGAGCATATTAATGATCATCTTAGTCTTTATACGTTTACTCACACCTAAACGCTGCGCTTCTATCAGCACATAGCTTGATAAAATTAGCCCTGCGGCATCACCTATTACAGGGATTAAACCAATCACCGCCTCCAAACCTATATTAAATTTAGTAAAAGGAATACCAATGCTGCTATCCGTTAACTTACTGAAACGTTCTAAGCGGGCTATTGCAGCTTGGGCTTTTATTTGTGAGTGTTCATTAATATTATCGTTCATGATTACTACCCTCCTTCTTGCAGTATATAGGGCTTACTTGAACAACTCCTGAAAGGCTTTAAACTAAATTACAGACATAAAAAAACGCGGTAATCCGCGTTTTTTATAATTATAAATACTTACACTGAGCCGTTAATTGGCCCGTGCTGATGATTTACATGCGGATTTTGTCCGCGTTGACGCAGTAAGTGGTCCATTAAGGTAATGGCCATCATTGCCTCAGCAATCGGGATTGCACGAATGCCCACACACGGATCGTGACGACCTTTAGTGATCATCTCTACCGCTTCGTTGCTTGTATTAATACTGTTACCTGGGATGGTAATGCTCGACGTTGGTTTTAGCGCAATAGAAGCAATAATATCTTGCCCTGTCGAAATACCCGCAAGTACGCCACCTGCATGATTTGATGTAAAACCTTCAGGGGTTAGCTCGTCACGATGCTCAGAGCCTTTTTGCTCAACTACGTCAAAGCCATCACCAATTTCAACGCCTTTAACTGCGTTAATACTCATTAATGAGTGTGCAAGTTCAGCGTCAAGGCGGTCAAATACTGGCTCACCAAGACCAACAGGTACATTGCTTGCCACTACTTTTACTTTAGCGCCAACTGAGTCACCTTGCTTTTTAAGGTCACGCATATATTCGTCAAGCGCTTCAAGCTTACTTGCATCAGGGAAGAAGAATAAGTTATTTTCCACTTCATCCCAGTCAAACGTTTCCGCCTTGATAGGACCAAGCTGACTTAAACATGCTTTAACTTCAATACCATGAAATTGCTTTAAGTATTTTTTAGCAATAGCACCTGCCGCTACGCGTATCGCGGTTTCGCGTGCAGATGAACGACCGCCACCGCGATAATCGCGCAAGCCGTACTTATGCCAATACGTGTAATCGCCATGACCTGGGCGAAATACATCTTTAATTTTGCCGTAATCTTGCGAGCGTTGATCGGTATTTTCAATCAATAAACCAATGCTGGTACCTGTGGTTTTACCTTCAAAAACGCCTGCTAATATTTTTATTTGATCGCTTTCACGGCGCTGCGTTGTGTAACGGCTTTGGCCTGGTTTTCGGCGATCTAAATCAATTTGTAAGTCGGCCTCTGTGATTTCAAGACCTGCGGGAGTACCATCAACAACGCCGCCTAATGCAACGCCGTGGCTCTCACCAAAGGTGGACACTTTAAATAACTGCCCAATGCTATTACCTGCCATTAACTTTCCTCATTCCTAATGACTACCAATAGCCAAGCACAGGGCTTGGCTATTCATTTTTTACTTATTTTGCAAAATACTCATCTAGCTGCTTTTTGCTAATTACAAATACACCTAAGCCGCCTTGTTCAAATTCAATCCATTCAAACGGCGCACCCGGATACAGTGCATCCATATGTACCATAGAGTTACCAACTTCTACAAATAACAAACCGTTATCAGTTAGATGTTCACTCGCTTCGCTCAATATAGTACGGGTTACATCTAAACCATCGTGGCCTGATGCAAGCCCAAGCTCTGGCTCATGATGAAATTCGCGTGGTAAGTCAGCCATATCTTCTGCATCAACATATGGTGGGTTTGCTACTATTAGGTCGTATTTTTGACCTGGTACACCGCTAAATACATCTGACTGAATCGGTAACACGCGATCACTCAACATGTAATCGTTAATGTTAATGTCTGTCACTTCAAGCGCTTCATACGATATATCTACCGCATCAACTTGTGCCTGCTCAAAAGCTTGCGCAAGTGCAATTGCGATACAACCCGAACCCGTACATAAATCTAATATACGGTTTACCGATTGTGGATCTTCAAGCCACGGCGTAAAGCGGTTACTAATAAGCTCGGCAAATGGTGAGCGAGGTATAAGTACACGTTCATCAACATAAAACGGCATACCCGCAAACCATGCAATGTTTGTTAAGTAAGGTACTGGTGTGCAGTCGTTAATACGTTCTGCAATAAGACCCGCAAGTCGGTTTTTTTCTGTGCTTGTTAAACGCGCGTGCATTAATTCTTTTGGCGCATCAACAGGCAAGCTAAGCGCAGGCAGTAATAAGCTTACAGCTTCATCCCATGCGTTATCTGTACCGTGTCCAAAAAATATACTACTACTTGCAAATTGGCTTGTAGTCCAACGTAACCAGTCATGTAAAGTTGACAGTTCTGCAACGGCTTCTTCGAGTGTTGCTTCTTCTATTTGTAAATCGCTCATATATTTTTACCTGTATTAGCTTACTGACTGTTTTGAGTCTTTAAGACGATTGCATTGCCTATCTGCGCTGGGCAAATTACAATTGCCCCTCATTTAAGTATTGTACCGCCTTTTGCGCTGCGTTTTTACGTTTTTTTGTTTAGGTAATAGTTATGAAAAAAGACACTCCATCACATTCGTCCCTAAGCAATGACGACATAAGCTTATTTCGTCAAACGATCACAGGCGCCAAAGTATTTAAACAAGATACTCATCGTTTTGATACAAAGCCTAAGGTGTCACAAGCTAAGCAATTTGCCCAGCAAAAAAAGCAGGCTCAATCTGAATTTTTCTTCTCAGACGTTTATATTCCCGATATAGACACCCACGGTACGGTTAAATATGTAAAACCTGGCCAAGATACTTTCCTAGCTAAACAGCTTCGCCGTGGTGACTTTGCACCCGATTTGACGCTAGATTTACACGGCTTAAATAAAGAACTTGCTAAAGACGAACTCGCTGGGCTCATTCACGAATGTAAAAAGCAGCATTATTATTGTGCATGTGTAGTGCATGGTATTGGTGGCGGCGTACTAAAGCACAAAGTGCCTCAGTACTTAGTACAACACCCTGACGTAATAGCTATGCACCAAGCCCCTCTCGAATATGGTGGAAGAGGCGCTGTACTCATACTAATTAATTTACCGCAAAGTGATGAATTTAGACGCTAACTTTAGCTATTACCAGGATGTAACTACGTGCATATTTTTTCAATTATTTTTCCGCTCATTTTTATTGTTGCGCTTGGTTATAGCTGTTGCCGATTAAAATTTTTCGACAAGCAGCATATCGCAGGCCTGAGTAAGTTTACTTTTTATATTAGTTTGCCTGCTTTTTTATTATTAAATATGTCGCAAATTAACTTACAGCAAAGTATTAGCCTTTTTGCATTTTTGAGCTTTTACATACCTGTTTTGAGTGTATTTGGGGTGGGTATATTAATTGATCGCTTTTATTTAAGTAAAAAACATTTAAAAAACTACCAACAACACGGTGTATTTGGACTTGCTTCTAGCTATTCAAATATGGTGTTAGTGGGTATTCCTATTGTTATTGCCTCGCTTGGCAAAGAAATGATAGCCATTGCATTTATGATCATTACTTTTCATAGCACATTGTTATTTGCACTTACATTTTTAATAGGCGCTAAAGGTAGCAGCGATAAATTTTCGTGGTCGCACTTTGGAAAAAGTATGGTGTTAAACCCAATAGTACTGAGTATTGGATGCGGGCTTATATTAAACATATTAGGAGTTACACTGTTTACCGACTTAGCAAATAGTTTGGAGCTATTAGCTAAACCAGCAATTGCCTGTGCGCTATTTGTACTTGGTGCAAATTTAGCTTTTTATAAAATAGCTGCAAATTGGCAACCGGCGTTAATAGCATCAGTTTTAAAAATATTTTTATTGCCTGCGTTAGTTTTATTGGTAGGCACTTATGTATTTAAGCTAGACACGCAAATACTTAATGTATTGGTACTTTTAAGTGCGTCCCCTGTTGGCGTAAATGCTTATCTTATTGCGACTCAAATAAAGCAGCATGAAGCCACGCTTGCTGGGGCTGTCGTACTTTCTACTATCTTAAGTGTTATTAGCTTTACGTTTTGGCTAGCTTTATTACTTTAGCTTACAAACCGCCGGCTACATCAACAAAGCTACCCGTTGTAAAAGAAGCGTGCTCTGAAGCTAAAAAGTAAATTGCTGCAGCAACCTCTTCGGGTGTACCGCCTCTGCCAAGGGGTAGTTTACTTTTAAGACGATCGACTCGATTTTCTTCACCGCCATCGCTATGCATATCAGTGTAAATAAGCCCAGGTCTGACCGAGTTAACTCGAATACCTTTACTTGCCACCTCTTTTGCCAAGCCAATAGTAAATGTGTCCATTGCACCTTTAGATGCTGCATAATCAATGTACTCATTAGGAGAGCCCGTTTTAGCGGCCCCCGATGAAACATTAACAATACTACCACTATTTCCCATTCGCTTTATTGCCTCACGGCTACATAAAAAAGCACTGGTAATATTTGTAGTCAAAACTTCGTTTATGCGCTCAGCACTCATTCCTAACAAAGGCATTTGTGGTTTTAAAATACCGGCGTTATTTATTAGTACATCAAGTTGACCAAAGACTTTATCTATATGCATAAATAAAGCTAAAACGTCAGCCTCTAGTGACACGTCACCTTGAATTACTTCAGCCTCAACTCCTAATTGCTTTACTTTTTCTGCCACCAATATTGCACTAGCTAAATCAGCTTTATAATTAATGCAAACATCATAACCATGCTTTGCAAAATATAGTGCGGTAGCTGCGCCAATACCTCGGCTAGAGCCTGTGATAAGTACAACGGGGGAGCGATTCATTAAAGCTATTATTCTTTTAAAGCTGCGACTACTGAAATTTCAACAAGTAGTGCATCACGTGCCATTTTAGCTTCCACGCAGGCACGTGCTGGTGCATAACCCTCGGGTACCCATACATCCCATACTGCATTCATATCAGCAAAGTATTCCATGCTCTTTACATAAATAGTCGCGCTAAGCATGTGTTCTTTTGAACTCCCTGCTTCATCAAGCAGCGCCTCTACTTTATCAAGCATAGTTTGAGTTTGCTCTTTAATACCTTTTTGCGCGTCGGCGCATACCTGCCCACATAAATACACAGTGCCATTATGTTTTACTATGCGGCTCATGCGCGCACCTGTTTGTAAGCGTTCTATCGTCATATTACTTTTCTCAATTATTTAAAGGTTTTCTGGGGCATTTATACTTATATAACTACTACGCTGGGTTTGCTCATCATAACTAATAACAGCAACAGCACCTGTATTAAAAATTGGCATATTACCAGGGCTTAATTGATCCACTAAATAACTTACAATAGGCATGTGTGCCACTATAAGCCATGTATTGCATTGGGGATGAGTAGCAATAAGCGTTTCAAGATAGTCAGCAGCAATTTGAGGTTTGCCTTCGGGGATAATATCGGACGTGGTTTCGCTAAATTTAAATACGTTATTTTTAGCCACACCTGCAGCTGTTTGCTGTGCACGAATGTAAGGACTAACTAACAGTGCATCAGGACAATGTGCTTTACTGAGCCAAAGGCCCATTTTTTCAGCTTCATCGTGCCCTGCTTGGGTTAAATTTCTACCTGCATCATCAGCCTGCATGGGTGTTGCTTCGCCGTGGCGCATTATTAGGATTGTTTTCATAAAAAATCAACCGATTAAAGAATATAAAACAGTAGGGGCTGTTGATCTTTGTAGTACATATATCAATCAGCCCACATTGGTAGCCACATCATAGTAAATGCTAAAGCGA
>NZ_JADYWM010000031.1:0-28251 GCF_015864815.1 Pseudoalteromonas sp. NZS100 | reverse complement strand
TCGCTTTAGCATTTACTATGATGTGGCTACCAATGTGGGCTGATTGATATATGTACTACAAAGATCAACAGCCCCTAGACTGAGTTAATCATTTATTAACTCAGGTCTTCAAGGATGAGATTATCAATATCAAAAAGTAAGGGAGTAACACTTCTCGAATTAATGGTATCTATGGCTGTTGTCAGTATTATCAGCCAATTATCTATGTGGTTTTACCCAGATTTTTTAGCTAAAAACCGCTTAGATAACCACGTAAACCTCCTACACCGAAATATAAATTATGGCCGTTTATATGCCATTGAAAATACTACTTACGTCACGCTTTGTGCACTAAAAGACAGTCAATGTACAAAAGACGAGTGGAATGGCCAAATGTCACTCTTTATCGACAAAGATAAATCAACCTCGTTAGATGATGATGAACTACTCTTAAGTACTTTTGAGGAGATCCATGAAGCTGACAGTCTTAAATACCCTCGCAGCGCAATTACGTTTCGTCCTGATGGTTCTTTGAATGGTTTTCAAAATGGTACTTTTATATATTGCCCCAACAGCAATAAGGCCAACCTCGAGGGGTTGGCCTTATCAGTAAGTCAGACTGGCAGAATACGTATTAAATCAACTGATAAGTGCCAGAAGAAGTAATCTAGGCTATCGACCCCAGCAATAACCAATATCGGTGTCTCCTTTTGACCCTTTTGCACCTTTGAGACCAATATCAGTGATTGAAAGCTCTTTACAATCAGTATCTCCTTTTACAGCACCGTCTATAGGCTTAGCTGTAATAGTGAAGGTATTACTATCAACTACGCTGATAGATAGTTCAAAGTGACCATTTTCGGTTTTACTTTGTAGCCCTAAGTCAGTAAAGGATTGCGTATACTCACGATTATCTACAAAATATTGCTCCTCTTTATTTGCAGCATCTAACAATGCTGCAGCAGCTTCAGCGCGCGAAGCACGCTTTACATATTCTGTATAATTGGGCAATGCAATTGAAGCAAGTATGCCTACAATTGCAACCGCTATCATCAGCTCAATTAAGGTAAACCCATGTTGTTTCTTCATTTAATTTCCTTAATTATTAACTTCGTCATTTTCTTCACGTTTATAGATATATGTTTGTTGAGTTTTAAAGCCAAACCCTACAGCATTGTCATTAACCAATACAACTTTACCATCAACAATTGTTAAGCCAGGGCCCTTTATCTCAACAGGCTTCATTGGGTTTTCAGCATTTTCACCTTTGATACCCGGCCCAATTAGATAAAACTGACTTTCTTGTGTTACGTCAACTGTTGGGTTGTCATCACACTTACCATCTCCATTACCATCTACGCATGAAGGGCCTTCGCCAAAGTATAACTGAGGTGTATCTGGTACATCATAGCTGGTTGTAAATTTAAGGTCGTCATACACTTTCGTACCATAATGTAGGTGAAATGCGTATAAAGAACCACCACCACCACTTAGTGAACATTGGTTTTCAGTCGATGTATCTGATGCAGGTGTGAAACTTGTAAAATAAGCAACACCTCCAACAACTGTAGCAGCAGCTAGTGATTTTTCACCCGTTCCTAACTCATATCTCCAACCATTAAATTTAGCCAAGTCGACTTCTAAGTCAACAAAATCATCAACGTCATCTAGAGCATTACCAAATGGGTCTGAATTCATTTGCATCAAATCAGCAGGTACAATAGTATCCGGTGCATTCGTTTTATATGATTTAGTAACTGTATTTTCATCTCTGATCATAAACAGTTGATCTTTTTCATTGGTACCGGTTGGTTTTGAGCGGTTACCACTACCAATAACTATTGCATCATACGGCGTATCTAAGCGTGTTATAACGGTACTACCATCAACTGTTGTCTCGCTTACTTTACTATAAATGGTTCGTGCAACGAGTGGTTTGTAAAAAAAGCGTCTGTCCTCAGTTGCTTTATTACTGCCAAGCTCAGCTAATTTAAAGTGACTAAATTCACTAGTACTAGTGCCTGGCATATCTATACGCCAAATATCTCCACCAGTATCTGCCGCATAAATTCGGTCTATATATCCATCATAATCTGAGTCAAGCGTGGTAATATCTGCAGCAATACTATGCTTACCTTTAAAGCCATTAATATCGGGTGTTAATGCCCATACTCTTTTACCTGTTTCTGCTTCAACAATGTAAATACCTCGCCCTATACTATCTTCACTTTTAATCACCGCATCTTTGTTTGTATCGTACCCAGCACCAAAAATTAATAAAGGCTTGTCACCAAATGCTTTAATGTAGGCTATTTGCGGTTTTGACCATGTTTGCGCAAGCTCTTTAAAATCACCTTTTCCGCCTTCTATTGGTGCGCTCCATAGTTTTTTAGGCTGATCGGGATTTGTTATATCCAGTGCGTAGTAGTTTTTACCACCTCGACGCATTCCTGCAAAAGCCCATACTTCATCATCACCACTCGCATCAATAATCCCGTCGTTTAAACCATCGCTATTTAAGTTTTTATTATTAAAATAAACGCTGATTGGACCATCCATACCATATTTTTTACCCGTTTCTTTGTTGCGCAGCGGTTGAATAATGCTGTACAGATCTGAGGGTATAAATGCCCAGCTTTCAGATACTTCATTATTTGTATCATCGTCTTTAAACATATGCAAAAAGCCAGCATTGGTACCAATAAGAATACGAATATCATCATTACCGTAATCAAGCGCAACAGGCTTTGAATGCAGAGGATCACCAAAAATATCATCTCTTTGATCCGTGGTATCGTTATCGTTATCTTCATCATCAACATCAATACCCATAGCCCATTTAATATCTGAACTAGATAAGCTAATTGGGTTATTAGTTATTAAATCAAGAATGTCACTAACAATCGATGTAGTAAATCGTACTATATCGCCTTGTTTATCTGTATATAGTGTTCTTCGTTCTTCTGCGTTGGTTCCTGTTAAGGTACTTAGTTGATAATTAACGCCACCTTGTGCTACTAAGTTCCCATCTGCTGACTTACCATCAGGAAGCCAAAATGTTTTTGCATCAGTGTCTATCAAACCATTAGAATCAAGCGCTACATTGCCTGCTGAATCAACTATGTTACTACCCGATACCTTTAACTTTTTTAAGTTACCGCCCCAGCGGGTATTTGTCTCTGGGTAAAACATTGCAAAATAAATAGCATCTCGACTACGGGTTTGATCTACGTTGTTACTAGCAACAGAGGGAGATGAAAAGCTATCATTTACTTCACGAATACGAGAAATTGCACTGTTTAATGATTCAGAAAGCTCATCTGGCGTACTGGCGGGCAAGTTTTCACCACCACCTAAAGAAGCAGCTCTGCGTAAAAGCTCTTGTCCGCTCGCACTCATACCAGAGCCAAAACCGATAGTATATAAACGGCCTGTTTCATGAATATCGGGAGTCGATGGGTATAAATCAACAGTAGTGTCGCTTGTACCATGAATAATTTTAGCCATTTGGTGTAGGTAACTACTGTAGTAACTATCCGTATTCCAGTTTAATCCTTCCCCAAAGTACTTCTCATGCTCTGCACTAATTTGGCTGTCACTATCATTATCACCAGATGGGTCGCCATCGGTCATATAAATGATATTTATCGAGTTGTCGCAGCGCTTAGCCTCAGCGGTGCTATCTGCAAAAGGCGATATGTAAGTATACTCATAATTATTTGTAGTTACATTTTCACACTCATAACTCCAGCGGCCTCTATTTCTAACCCAACCACACTCAAGCTGTGTAAACTCACTTCCAGTTCTTAACTCGACACTCGTATCACGTTCAAGAATTGTGGCCTCTAAGCCATATTGAACTTTTTGCCCTGTAATATATAAATAAGCTTCCCATAGAGTCTCAGTAAGCGGGGTTCCACCATCTGCAGGTAAAGATGCAACCGACGAACGTACAACTGATGAATCACTACCAACACCGTTAACAATGTAACCACCGGTCGTACTTTTAAAGCGCATTAAACCAAAGTCGATAGTATCTTCGTTATCAGAAATGACTTTATTCATCGCAAACTGCGCAGCAGCAAGACGGCTATCAATACATAAATTATATAAGTTTAAAAAATTATTAAAACCACAGTTACCACCACTTGAAGATGAAAAAGCCATGCTTCCTGATGTATCAAAAATCAGTAATACTCGGGGCTTTTCTTCAACATCCACATCATGATTAACATAAAGCTCTATATCTTCAGCATAAACTGACGCACTTATTGTTAAGCCAAGTAAAGAGGCTAACACTTTGTTTAATTTTAATTTCATATTAAATCCCCTTACTTATGCTAGCCATTTCTTGCGCTACACCTGTAACAATGGTTAGTTCATGCTTACTTTTAGAGCCATATTCTATTGTCGTGGCGACCTGTAACATATTGCACGATATACCTGCTGTAAAATTAAAGCGTCGAGGACACTCTAGGTCAAGCGCACCTTTGTTTAAATTAACCATTTTGCTTTGCATACCATCATGTGTTGCGATCACCATGCCTTCTTTATCAGAGGCTGCAATCGAAGTGACTTCATCTGGACTCAAAAAAAACTGATTATTCGCACCTTTATTTGCTTCATCAGAAATCATGCGCTGTACTTCGCCAATAAGTTCATTTTCGGCCACTTCACGCTCTTGCGCTGCATTGGTAATTTTAATATCAATACTACTACTGCTCATAAGAGTCACCGCTATACCCGTCACTGCAATTACCATTATTAGAGCAGTGATCAGTACTACACCCTGCTGCTTTTTCTGTGATTGTTTTAAATACGCCATAAATTTGATCCAACATTATTTAATCGAATAGTCGTGGTAAACACTGTGCGTCTGAAACTATCTGTGAATTTCAATTCACGCTTGTCTTCATCTTCACCTAATATGTAAGTTTGGTTTTTAATTTTAACCCCAGGGTCTGGCTCCAATGCGCGTATTAATAAAAATACCTGTACTGTTAAAATACCCTTTCGATTTTCCCAATCAGTGTGCTCCATACTTTTAATACTTCGGTATGTATCTACACGATTGTCGCTGTTTGTATCGAGACCAAAAACAAACCGCATGTTTTCGACACCTTCCATAATAGTTTCTGTGGTGATATTCCCACCAACTAAGCGCTTTCTCATTAATGCAGGTACAGTTAGGTTCTTGTTATTTACTTTATATGTTTGCTCTGAAATATAATAAACATGATGGCTATACGGCCAAATAGAGGCATTAACAGAACTTCCTGTAATTTCACCTCGCTTGAATTGGGCTCTCTCTTGCTCCGCTATGAAATAGTTTTCACTCGTTTGAGTCTCAGCTTCAGTTAATTGATCACCTTGTAAAAACTTTAACTGAATAATATCGGTACCTTTTACTGGACTCGTTACGCAGTTTAGTTCTTTTGAAGCATCTGCAACCTTCGCATAAATAGTTCTAAAGTTACTCGCAGTTGCCAAATCAGGAAAACTACCGTTATTTAGTCCTTCAAAACAGTCATTTAGCGGGTTTGATAATGCTTCTGTGTTTACCGAAGTAAAAGAATCATCATAATAAGTGCCCCAAAAGCCAATTTGTTCAATATCACGTTGCATTATGTTAATTGCAAGGCGTCCTGATTCTTGAAGTTCACCAATAGTCATCGTATCTTTAGTGGTTACTTTCATACCTATATAGGTAAACATAACGCCGCCTAAAATTAACCCACCAATAAATAATGAAATCATCATTTCTACAAGTGTAAAACCTTTTTGCTTCATGTTAGCTCCTAAGGTAAATATAACTAGTTAAAACAACTAAACGGCGCTTTTTATCAGCCGTTCCACACTTGATGTCTCCAGTCGTACTATTTGCATTAAACTCTTGACGCCCTTGCCAAGATACAACGACCTCTAAATTAAATGCTTTACCACCTGTACCTGCAACTGCAGTAGCCGCAATACATACAGTTGCGTCATCTAAAGAGCCTGTGTTTTCCCTTGCTTTTATAGCTCTTTTCCATTGCTCAAGGTCTAGGGCTGCAACTTGCGCTGCGCTACAAGTGCTTGTAAAACACGTCTGTGAGGTTTTAGTTGAGGCTTCGCTATTAAATGTTTGGGTATATAGGCTCGCTATTTGCGGGGTATCGTTAGCACGGATACGCTGCACAATATCATTACCAAGTGCAACTGCAGCAGCACGCTGCATAGAATCAAAGCTTGCTTGCTTTGCTTTTGCTTGCAAAGCAACTGCGCCTAAAAGGCCAAAACTAAGAATAATAAATGCAATTAGCACTTCAATCAGAGTGAAGCCTCTTTGCACTTTTACGTGAGGTGATTGCATAATAAAACCAAATAAAAATTATCTGATTATAAGTTTATGTTATTTATTTGAGGAATCAATGAGGACTAAGACAAGCGGTTATATTTGTTGATAAACGGTTAATTAAACCTGTTTATTCAATAACACCGTTGATAATTAAGACTCAAATATATTTAAATCAGGGGGAGGTTAATTGCAAGGTAAGCCTAAAGCGAATTTTTTACTAATTTAAGCTCACGGCGGCTCACTGGCAATAACTCACTGCCCCCTTGTAGCTCAATCATATGATTGCCATTCGCTTTTGAATGCAAAGCAATTACTTTTTGTTTATTAACCAATGTATTGCGATGAATTCGCAAAATATGTGTAGGAAATTGTAACTCTAATTGTTTTAGACTTTGTTCAAGTAAAGCTTCTCCACCACAGAATATCATTTTGGTATACTTTTCTTCGGCACTAAAATACAAAACATCATTTATATCAACACTGCGTAGAGTACCAGCTAGCTGATAAGAGATTTTTACATTTTGTTGTTTTTGAATATGTACTTTATTTAAACGCCCGACTTGCTTAAGCACCTTTTGCAATGATTGCTCTGAAATAGGTTTAACTAAATAACCTGCAGCGCTTAATTGTAAAGCCTCGAAGGCATGCTCAGGGTGAGCAGTTATAAAAACAATAGCAGGAGGTAGAGTTAAACTATTGAGCTCATTAGCAACTTGCAAACCATTCATACCAGGCATATCAACATCTAAAAAAATCAAATCCGGCGTTTGCTTTTTAGCAAGTACCAGAGCTTCATTACCATTACTAGCCTCGCCTTGTACAACTATACTTTTATCATGTGCCAACAAACGAATTAAGCGCGATCTCGCAAGAGGTTCATCATCAACAATGAGTACGTTCATACACTACCCTCAATAAGCTTAGGGATCACGACCTTGACCCTAAACACATCATTTTTATTAGTAATTGTTAGCTGCGCTTTATTTTTAAAATAAATATTTAATCGCTGGCGAATATTTTCAAGCGCCATGCCGTTATTAGGCCTAGTTTGAGCATTAGAAATTGTTATTGGGTTAGAAACAATCATGGTTATATAGCCGGTAGTAATATGTAGCTCTACTTTTATTTCTGCACCATGCTCACTTGTTTCAACACCGTGGCATACTGCATTTTCAATTAATGGCTGCAGGGTTAAACAAGGAATGCTCAATGCAGGTAGTTCATTGGGTATTTGCCAATCAACGCTTAAGCGATTACCGAAACGCCATGTTTCAAGTGCTATATATTGCTTACTCAGCGTTATTTCATCGTCAAGAGATACATTTTTTCCTGAGTGCATTGCAGCCTGCGATAAGGCGGCTAATGCTAAAATAGCCTGCTCTGCCGCATCGGCATCATGATGAGTAAGCTCTGCAGCAGTGTTTAAACTATTATATAAAAAATGAGGACGTATTCTAGCTTGCAAGGCATCAAGCTCAGCTCGAGAAAGCGCTTTAGTTTGCTGCTCTTTTTCAAAATGAATTAATAAAAATTGGACGAATAAAGCCGCCAGCAAAACCACTATAATGCAATTGCGAAGTGTAAAATAAATTAGGCTCTTTGTATCATCTATATCAAAAGCAAAATGGGAAAATAAGATACTAAAAATGCATGTAGATAATAAAAAAGAGGCAAAAAATAGACTTAACTGAAAAGCTTGAGTACGGTTCTGTAAAAAAAAACGACAAAAATATAAAGAAGAAGTGCCGACTAAAACAATTAAATGTAAAAATAAACTAATGATCCCAAGTCGAAGCCAAATATCGCCTTCTACATTGGGTGCAAAGGCTAAAACAATAGCAATAACTTGAGAAACAATAAGCGAAGCTAATACGCCTCGCTCATTAAAAAGAGCCGAAAAAAGCAAACCATCATTTTTTAGTGACTTGCTCATAACGACTCTCCTATAATCTAAATTTTAAATTAACGTAGCTCTACAGGAACAGCAAATACAATATTCTCTTCTTCGCCTGGGTTTTCAACAACCTGCGTACCACCAAGATCTTTTAATCGGCTTATAACTTGTTGTACAAGCACTTCTGGCGCAGATGCACCCGCAGTTACACCCACTGATTTAGAACCTGAAACCCACTGCTCTTGCACATCAGTTGCGTCATCAATTAAATAAGCTACAGTGCCCATTTTATCTGCAAGTTCACGTAAGCGATTAGAGTTAGAGCTGTTTTTAGCGCCAACAACTAATAGCACATCAACTTTGTCAGCTAGGTCACGAACAGCATCCTGACGATTTTGCGTTGCATAACAAATGTCATCTTTACGAGGTCCGTCAATTGATGGAAACTTATTGCGTAGTGCGTCAATAACATCTGCTGTGTCATCAACTGAGAGTGTTGTTTGGCTGCAATAAAAAAGATTTTCAGCATTTTTTACATTAAGCGCAACAACATCATCAACGGTTTCAACAAGATAAATACCACCGTCTGAGTTATCATATTGTCCCATTGTTCCCTCTACTTCAGGGTGACCATGATGTCCAATTAAAATACACTCAATACCTTTGCGACTCGCACGTGTAACTTCCATATGCACTTTAGTTACAAGCGGACACGTTGCATCAAATACTTTTAAATCACGACGTTTAGCCTCGCTGCGAACCGCTTGCGATACGCCATGTGCGCTAAAAATAACAATACTGTCGTCAGGTACTTGATCAAGCTCTTCAACAAATACCGCACCACGGCTTTTTAGTCCATCAACCACATAGCGGTTATGTACTACTTCGTGGCGAACATAAATTGGCTTTTCAAAAATATCTAAAGCGCGCTCAACAATACTAATAGCACGGTCAACACCAGCGCAAAAGCCGCGAGGATTAGCTAGTAATATTTCCATTAACCTTTCACCTCAATAATATCAACTTCAAAGGTTAAACGCTGGCCAGATAAAGGGTGATTAAAATCAATCGTTACCGACTCACCTTGCACTTCGCGAACTAAACCAGGAAGCTCAGTGCCATCAGGTTGAGTAAACGCAATAATTGCACCTACCTTAGCTGGTGTTTCTGGACCAAACTTACTACGGTCAACGTAGTAAATATTATCTGGGTTTGGTTGACCAAAAGCATCTTCAGGTTCTAATTCAAACGTTTTACTTTCGCCTGCAGTTAAACCTAATAAACACTTTTCGAAGTTTGCCGTTAAGCTGCCATCACCCATTGTTAATTTAGCAGGTTTGTTGTGCACCTTGGTAGAATCAGCGGCAGAGCCATCTTCTAATTTAATAGAAAAATGGAAAATAACTTGCGAGTTTTCACCAATTACAGCTTGGCTCATGCTTTATGCTCCTTTGGACTCTCGCCGGTGAAGGCGTCAAATAACAATAATGCTGCGCCAATACAAATAGCGCAATCGGCAATATTGAATACAGGAAAATGTGAGTCTTTATAAAAAACGTGAATAAAGTCGATTACATAACCATACGCAATACGATCGTATAAATTACCAATAGCGCCAGCAAGTACCAATGCATAAGCACCGCATAGTACTTTATTTGTAGCAGGTAAGCGTTTTAGCCACCATACAAGCAAAGCACTAATAGCAACGGCAATTGCACTTAAAAACCAACGCTGCCAACCACCCGCTTCACTTAAAAAGCTATAAGCAGCACCATAGTTATGTACATAAGTAATACTAAAAACAGGGAGTAAGTTTATAGACTCTTGATAAGCCATAGTCCCTACAACAAGTGTTTTACTGGCAAAGTCTATTACTAAAAGTAATAGACTCAACCAAAGCCACACTAAACCACTTTTTTGGGCTAGTTTGCTCACTAAGAATAACTCCTAAGCGAATTGACGCTTTTCACCTTCGCCGTCAACATTACTTACACAACGACCACAAATTTCAGGATGAGCAGGCTCAACACCTACATCTTCGCTGTAATGCCAACAACGCTCACATTTAGCAGCATCTGTTGCAGCAACGCTAATGAACAAACCTTCAATTTCGGTAGCTTGTGTATCTGCAGGCTGGCTATCAACTTCAGTAACATTCACCGCTGATGTTAACAATACAAAACGCAGTTCATCACCAAGCGCGTTTAATTTAGCGGCAAGCTCTTTACCCGCAAATAAATTCACCGTTGCTTGAAGTGTTGCACCAATTACTTCTTCTTTACGTGCAGCTTCTAATAAGCGGTTTACTTCGTCACGTACAGTTAAAATCTCTAACCAATCATCGTTACTAAATTGGCTATTTGTTGGCGCTTGTAAGCCATCGTACCAAACTGATGTAAATACGTAGTCACTACGCTCACCCGGTAACGCTTCCCAAATTTCTTGTGCGGTAAAGCTCATAATAGGTGCCATCCAACGCGTCATTGCTTCTGCGATATGATAAAGCGCAGTTTGACAAGAACGACGTGCATGGCTATCACTCTTAGCTGTATATTGACGATCTTTAATAACATCTAAATAGAACGAGCCAAGCTCACCCGTACAGAAGTTCATTAGCTTTTGCGTTACTAATAGCATTTGGTAGCTGTCGTATGCGGCTAAAATCTCGTCTTGCAACTGAGCTGCACGGCCAACAATCCACTTATCAAGCTCAACCATATCATCAACAGCTACTTGATCTGTTTCTGGGTTAAAACCATTTAGGTTAGCAAGCAAGTAACGGCTAGTATTACGAATACGGCGGTAACGATCGGCTGAGCGTTTAAATATTTCATCCGACACAGTCATTTCTGCCGTGTAATCGGTAGAAGCCACCCACAAACGTAGAATGTCAGCACCTAGTTTATTCATCACATTTTGTGGTGAAATAACATTGCCTAACGACTTAGACATTTTACGGCCGTTTTCATCAACGGTAAAACCATGCGTAAGCACTTGCTTATATGGTGCATGTCCATTAATCGCAACTGATGTCATCATTGACGACATAAACCAACCACGGTGCTGATCAGAACCTTCAAGATATAAGTCAGCTGGACCAACCAAGTCTTCACGTGCATCTACTACACAAGCGTGTGACACACCTGAGTCAAACCATACATCTAGCGTATCTTGCACTTTCATGTATTGCTTGGCGTCTTCTTCACCAAGTAAAGTAGCTGGTTCTAAATCGTACCATGCTTGTATACCAGACTTTTCAACAAGCTCTGCTGCTTGAGCAATTAGCTCTTGTGTATTTGGGTGAAGTGCACCGGTGTCTTTATCAACGAACAATGCAATAGGAACGCCCCAAGTACGCTGGCGAGAAATACACCAATCTGGGCGGCTTTCAACCATGTTAGAAATACGACTTTCGCCCCACTCTGGTAACCACTGCGTGTTTTTAATCTCAGCAAGAGAATCTTGACGTAAGTTAGCCTGATCCATACTTACAAACCATTGTGGTGTAGCACGGAAAATGATTGGTGTTTTATGGCGCCAACAATGCGGGTAACTATGCGTAAGCGCATGGTGATGCATAAGCGCACCACGCTCTTTTAATACTTCAATTACGCTCGCATTTGCCTTAAATACGTGCTGACCTGCAAAAAGTTCGGTATCTGGTAAATAAACACCATTTGCACCAACAGGGTTAGCCACTTCAAGGTTGTAATTTAAACCAGCCACGAAATCTTCTTGACCATGGCCTGGGGCGGTATGTACAACACCAGTACCTGAATCAGTAGTTACGTGTTCTGCAACAATCACTGGTACATTAAAATCATAAAAAGGATGGGCTACTTGTAAATTTTCAAGCGCAGCACCTTTTACATACCCGAGTACGTGAAAGTGATTAAAACCAAAACGGTCCATAGCATCTTTAACAAGCTCAGAACCTAAAATTAGACGTTGTTGTACGCCTTCATCTTCAACCTGTACTAACGCATACTCTAAATCGGCATGCACAGCCACAGCGCGGTTTGCAGGAAGCGTCCACGGTGTTGTTGTCCAAATAACAGTACCAACACAGCCTTCGCCTTTATGACCATCAGCCAAATCAAAGGCACTAACAACAGCATCTTGATCAACAAATGTAAAACGCACATCTATTGCTGGTGACTGCTTATCTTGGTATTCAACTTCTGCTTCTGCTAATGCAGAGCCACAGTCTGTACACCAATGCACAGGCTTTGCGCCTTTATGCAAATGACCTTTTTCAATAATACGACCAAGCACACGAATTGCATTCGCTTCAAAGTCAAAGTTCATTGTTAAATATGGCTTATCCCAATCTGCAAATACGCCTAAACGTTTAAAATCAACTTTTTGACCTTCAACTTGTTTTTTAGCGTATGCACGGCATTTTTCACGAAACTCACTCGCAGTAACTTTTACACCCGGCTTGCCTACTTTTTTCTCAACCATTAACTCGATTGGTAAACCATGACAATCCCAACCTGGAACTAATGGTGAATCAAAGTCAGATAATGTTTTAGACTTAACAATAATATCTTTTAATATTTTATTAACTGAGTGGCCTAAATGGATATCGCCATTTGCATACGGAGGGCCGTCATGCAAAATAAAGGTTTTTTTACCTTTCTTAGCGCTGCGAATTTGACCATAAAGGTCGTCCTCATACCATGCTTTAAGCATTTTTGGTTCACGTTGTGCCAAATTGCCACGCATTGGAAACGGTGTTTCCGGTAAGTTCAAAGTATGTTTATAGTCGCTCATTTATCCTACATTCCGTCTCTATCGGCTACCTGATTTAAACCAAAACACTGCTTAGCGGCAGCAACATCAGTTGCTATTTGCGCCGTTAATTGTGTTAATGTCTCGAATTTTTTCTCATCGCGAAGTTTTTTTATTAACTCCACATGCATAAATTGTCCGTAAATATCCTGTGCAAAATCAAAAAGGTGAACTTCTAATAATGCACGAGTTCCATTAAATGTCGGCTTATTACCTACATTTGCAACTCCAAAAATCTGTTTTCCTGCAATCGTTGCTTGCACTGCAAACACTCCGTTGACAGGACACACTTGACGTTTTAGGGCAATATTTGCCGTTCTAAAACCGAGTTCACGTCCTCTTTTCCAGCCATGTATAACACGCCCAGAAATAGCATAATCGTGACCAAGCATTATTTTAGCACTCGCTAAGTCACCGGATGCTAAAGCATCTCGTATTAAAGTGCTGCTTACTCTAGCATTTAATTGACGAAAGCTCGCGGTGCTTTTTACATCCATGCCCGCTTGCTTACCCATGCTAGCAAGTAAGTGAAAGTTACCTTGGCGTTGCTTTCCAAACTTAAAATCATCACCAACAGTAAGTGCTTTAACACCTAACTTTTTAATCAAAATCTCATTAACGAATTGCTCAGCATGCATGTTTGCAAATTGCTGATTAAAGCTAATGCAAATAACTCGCTCAATACCTAAATCACTCAATAAACGTAACTTATCTCGTAAGCGCGTTAACCGTGCAGGGGCATTGTTTTTAGCAAAAAACTCTTGTGGCTGGGGTTCAAACAGCATTACAGTGCTAGGCAAACGATGCGCTTTAGCATCGCTAAGTAAACCTTTTAATACTTCTGCGTGGCCTAAATGAACGCCGTCAAAATTACCAATAGTTAACACACAACCAAAATGGTGTGGGCGAATATTGTGTATACCTCTAATTAACTCCATGCCACCTAATGCCTTGTTTAGCGAGCTATTAATTACGGCTAAAAAATGATTAAAGCCGCAGAGTTGCCGATTATAATCTTTTTTTTAGTTTGATTCAGTAATTGCTACACTTTTTATCGTATTTAGTCTAACGCCCATCACAAATAGCATTGCAAAGTAGCTAATACCTGCCAAAGCCACTAGCGCTACTAATAATATTACTTGCTGTGTAAAGGCCCATGTAGCCCAATAATAGTAACTGCTCACAAACCATGTGACAGCTCCCATAACAATACTTGCAACAACACATTTAAGTGTAAAACGCATACTCATTGATGAGAACTGGTATACATTTTCTTTTTTAAGCTGTCTGTATAATAAAAATGCATTGCAGCTAGCCGATAACGAAGTAGCAAGTGCCAACCCTAAATAACCAATGAAAGGAGCCAGCATAATGTTAAACACCATATTAAGTACTAAGGTAATAATACCAATACGCACCGGTGTTTTTGTATCTTGACGAGCATAAAAGCCAGGAGCGAGTACTTTTATTAGCATAAAGCTTACAAGACCGACCGAATATGCGACTACGCCTAAGCTTACAGCTTTGACATGATCAATACTGTCTTCTTTAAATGCACCGTGGTCGAACAACACGGTAATAATAAGTGGACTGATGATCATTAAACCTACCATTGCTGGTAGGCCTAAAAATATAACAAAACGAACTCCCCAATCGAGAGTATGCTGAAAGTCGCTACTTTTTTTACTGCTATGTAGCTTAGAAAGCGCAGGTAAAATAACTGTCGCAATACCAATACCAAATAATCCCAGCGGAAATTCAATTAAGCGGTCAGAATAATAAAGCCACGCAATTGAACCCGTCATCAGTAATGACGCAATCATGGTATCGAGCAACAGATTAATTTGACTAATAGAGACACCAAACAAAGCCGGTAGCATAAGTTTTCGTACTTTTTTTACGTTTTCGTCTTGCCATGCCCAGCGCGGACGCGCCAACATTTTAGCGCGATACAAGAACGGTAATTGAAATAGTAGCTGCACTACACCACCAACAAATACACCTATGGCAAGTGAATAAGCACCTACCGAAAATTTATCATGTAAAAAAATTGCACACGTAATAATAGAAACATTAAGTAAAACTGGTGTAAATGCAGCAACAGCGAAACGGTTATACACATTCATTACCGCACCACTAAGTGCAACTAAGCTTACAAAAAATAAATAAGGGAATGTAAGTTTAAGTAGTGAACTTGCAAGTTCAAATTTTTCGGCATTAGGTCCGCCTTGCCACCAATCTATAAACCAACCGGTACCAAATAATGCTGCAATAACAGGAGAAGCAACAACACCTATAATAGTGACAATTAGTAAAATGGTTCCTAATGTGCCTGCGGCTTGTGCAACAAAAAGTCTGACTTTGTCGTCTCCTTGCTGTTCTTTAATTTCACTTAGCACAGGTACGAATGCTTGTGCGAAGGCACCTTCTGCAAATAAACGGCGTAAAAAATTAGGAATACGGTTAGCAAATAAAAAAACATCAGCCGCTGCACTTGCGCCTAATAAATTGGCAACGACAGCATCTCGAACGAGCCCTAAAATACGCGATATCATAGTCATACAACTAACAATCATACCAGAGCGAAATAAACCTTTTGACACCTTAAACCTACTCAAAAATCCTCAAGATAGGCGATTATGCCACAGTCTTTTTTATAAATCGCTTTAAAGCACTAGGCTGGGGGTCTGTGCTTTGTTACAATGTCTATATTAACTGCTAAAGCGGCAAATTGATGCTCGTTATATGGTGCAGTTTTTCTTGGATTGTTAAATTTAAATTGACATCCATGATAGAAACAGGCATATTCCACGGCCTTTAATTTAAGCTTTATTTTAAGATTGTTAGGAGCAAACCTTGGCTAACATCAAGTCTGCAAAAAAACGCGCTATCACAAGCGAAAAAAACCGTCAGCACAACGCAAGCCGTCGTTCAATGATGCGCACTTACTTCAAAAAAGTAATTGTTGCTATTGAAGCGGGCGATAAAGAAGCTGCACAGCAAGCTTTTTCTGTTGCTACACCTATCCTAGACCGTTACGCAACTAAGGGTCTAATTCACAAAAACAAAGCAGCTCGTCATAAGAGCCGTATAGCAGCTAAGATTAAAGCTCTATAATTTGTTTTTGATAGAATATAAAAAACCGGCTTTTGCCGGTTTTTTTTTATCTAAGATTTAATCTCGTACTTTAATAACAGTCGACATAAATATTTAAACAGATTGGTGTCATACATTTTCCAAGTCTGGATAAAATTTCTTAAGCATTGCCGCTATTTTTTTAGGTGTAAACGGCTTCACTACAAATCCTTTAGCGCCTTTATCAATTGCATCCTTAACATTTTCAATACCTGAATGCGCAGATACCATTACTACATTTGTCTCAGGGCTTAATTCATTGATTTGTGCAATCAAATCTTTGCCATCGCCGTCCGGCAGTTCTATGTCTAAAAAAATGATATTATAATTTGCAGCCTGGCACTCACTAATACATTGTGAGGCAGTAGATGCTTCCTTTACGTTATCTATCCCTAAGTGCATGAGCGTTTGACTCAAAAAACTACGCACTGTGCTAACGTCATCTACAATTAAAATTGATAGCTGCGTATTCATCTTTATTCCTCGTAGGCTATAAGCTAACTTTAAGTTATCATAATAATTAGCTTAGTATATAAATTTGCTCATTTAATTATAGAGACCTACGGAAAAAAGGCCAGATTTGCTTTATGTCTAAAACCCCAAATAAACAGTCGTTGCTAGGTAAAGCACCAACAAGAAAAAAAACAGCGCAAAAAAGAAAGCCGCAACGCCCTACTCAGCGCTCTATACCCGCAGAGGAAAAAACAAACATAAACAATGGCACTAGCCAAAAAACAAAGTCAAAAAAGGGGCTATTTATATCTCTGGCCATTGTTATTGTAATAATTTTAGCTTTTCCAAAACCAACCTTGCTCACCTATAAAAAATTAGGGATGGTAAGTGAGAGTGTTTACTGGCCTGGACTTTTAGGTTACGGAGCTACTTTAATTGATTCCAACTTGCACCCCAACTATGATTCTAGCCGTGAATCCCTTTATTTATGCAGTGATTTACAAAAACCACAGAGCTGTCAAAAGTATCAAGTAATTGCTGACAATGGTTTGTTTTCGGCAATTGGCAGTTACTTTTAGCATTAAAAAAACTAATCTGAAAATTTAAAATTACTTGGTTGAAAGGTGTGCAAAAGATCAACATAATGGCGCTCCTTTTTTCAACAACTGAACTATTGAAACGACCATGCTAAACGAGCTAGATTGGCTTTTAAATACTACACTACTTGCACTAGGTTTAGGTGCATTCTTTATTAACCAGATAACACTGCTGCGCGTTGCCGCCATTAGTGCATGTGGTTTATTGTTCTTATCATTTAGCCTAGATCTTATGTCGTCGAGCGTTATTTCAAATATGAGTTTAGTGTTGATCAACACTTTTTACTTGTTTAAAGTTTATACATTTGGGCAATTTAATGTAACCCAAAGTTAACAACTTTTCCTTAGAATATTTAATAGCCCAGCATTGCTGGGCTTTTTTATTGCGAATTTTTAAAATATTAGAAACACGTTAGATCAGGACAGTATTAAACGCCACTAAAGCACCACTGCAATAATGGTGCTGTGCATGTACTGTTGAGTGAAACGAGAAAAAAGACGAAAACTGAAAATACCTAATAAGCTAGGTTAATCTGCTATTGTTAATTCACTTTGGGTTTGTGTTTTAGATGGGCTATCTTCAGCGTTAGCCTGATTAAACCAAGCTGAAACACCTAGCACGATAATTGAAATAACAACGAGGCTTAATTTAGCCCCACTTTGACTGGATTTCATAACACCCTCTTTATATTTTTATTAGTGAGAATATCTTTTACACTAATGAAAATTACAAATGTTAACAAGCTGTTTTTTAAACTAATTAGCTATCAGCTAATAACCTTTTGTTCTATCCACTGAATTATTGAGTGCTAAGCCCTTATTCAAACGTTCAATATTATCGGCTATTTGGTCTATAACGCTATTTAAATCAGATAGCGCTGCACAATGTGGTGTAAGTGTTATTTTGGGATTTCCCCAGTAAGGGTGGTTCTGCGTTAAAGGTTCTTGGTCAAAAACATCCAAGGTAGCAGCGCGTAAGCTATCGTTATTTAATGCATTTAATAAATCTTGCTCAACCACATGAGCACCACGTGCCACATTAATAACAACAGCATGTGAAGGTAGCTTAGCGAGCATTGAGTGATTAATAATACCCTTCGTTGCCTGCGTAAGAGGTAATAAGCACACGAGATAATCAATCTTACAAAGCATATCGCTAAGTCCTTCATCGCCATAATAAACCTCGACACTAGTCGTGCTTTTATTACTTTGCGCCCAGGCACTTACTTTAAAACCATTAGTTACAAGTTTTTGCGCACATGCTTTACCTAATTCGCCAAATCCAAGTATACCAACATGTTTATTACTAAAAGCTCGTTTTGGCTTCCATGTTTGCTGTGTTTGTTTAGTGTAATACTCTTTTAAGCGTAATTTTTGAGCTAAGACATGTGTAAGTACATATTCCGCCATATCTTCAGCTAGTTGCATGTCAACAATACGTACTACTTCGACATGTTCAGGTAATAATGTTAAATCGATACTGTCTACGCCTGCACCAAATGACGACACAGCTTTTAAGTTAGGCAGCTGCGGCCACATAGATTCTGGCGCTTTCCACGCAAGTACAAAATCCACATTATTTGCGTTTTTGCAATCAGGCCATTGCTCTATCAATGTATTTGGTAATCGCTCTTGTAACTTCGTTATTAGCTTTTCGTTGTTGCGCCCCGTTATAGCCACCAATACCGACATAAATTCTCCTAGCAATTCACAGTTTATAATTTAGTACTTTAAAAAGTCACACTACTGCAAAGTAACTGTCACACCCTTTTTTTAATCTTACATGTATAGCGAATAGACCAAACGGAATATGAGGTTAATATGATAAGTGTTGATAAAGTAATTGCAGCAAACTTACCACAACTAGAGAACTCTCCAAAAGTAAAAGGTTTAGTAAAAAAGGGCTTAGGTTACTTATTGCATGAACAAGAGTTTATCACCTTTGGTAATACCTACCCTCACCTACAAGGATTAGAATTTGTTGAGCAAGTACTTGATGAACTCAATTTTGATACGCGCTATAAACCTAAGCAGATAGAACATATTCCTAACGAGGGTAAACTTGTTATTGTTGCTAACCACCCTATTGGTTCATTAGATGCTTTAGCACTTATCAAAGTACTCTCTACAGTAAGGCAAGATTTAAAAGTAGTCGCAAACCGCATGTTAATGTCGGTCAGCGCAATGCATTCTCTTTTACTCCCTGTTGATAACTTATCTGGTATGAGTAAAAAGCAAGAGCTTAGTAATATACAAAACCATTTAAAAGGTGGAGGTGCCTTACTTATATTTCCTGCAGGGGAAGTGTCGCGCCTAGGACCAACCGGCATTAAGGATTGCAAATGGAATAGCGGTTTTTTACGTATGGCAAAAAAAGCCAACTGCCCCATTTTACCTATTTTTATTAAAGCCAAAAATAGTCCACTTTTTTATGGTACATCAATGATTTATAAGCCTCTGGCAAGTTTATTATTAGTGACAGAAATGTTTAAGCAGCGCAAAAAATCTTTAGAGTTTGAGATTGGTGCTTCTATCCCTCCTGAGTCCTACTTAATAGAAAACCTTAAAGATAAAGAAATTGTAAACCTCATACGTAAGCAGCTTTATAGGCTTACAACTAAAAAAACACTGCCACTAAAAACACAAACACCTATTGCTGTGCCCGAGTGTAGAAAAGAACTAAAAAGAGCAATTGAGCAATGTCAGCTTCTGGGTAAAACACACGATGGCATGCATATTCATCTATATCAATATGTAGGTAGTTCACCTATTTTTAGAGAGCTGGGACGCCTCAGAGAAATCGCATTTAGAGCTGTAGGTGAAGGAAGCGGTAAGCGTCGTGATATAGATAAATACGATATGGATTACCAACACCTTGTACTGTGGGACCCTATGCAACTAGAGCTAGTAGGTGCTTATCGATTAGCCTGCGCACAACAGATAATACAAAAACATGGACGTGAAGGTTTATATACCGATAGTTTATTTTCTTACACCGATGCTATGACGCCCTATCTACACCAAGGAATTGAGCTTGGTCGAAGTTTTGTACAACCTAAGTATTGGGGACGTAAGAGTCTTGACTATTTATGGTACGGTATTGGTGCTTTTATAAAAAACTACCCACAGTATAGGTATTTATTTGGGGCCGTAAGCGTGTCCAACGCTCTACCTGAGCAAGCCAAAGCCATGCTCGTTTATTACTATCAACATTACTATAAAAGCAGCATAGAACTAGCTACACCTAATAATGAGCTTAAATTAACTGAGCAACAGCTAACTCAATGCAATATTCTTTTTAATGGAAACGATGTTAAAGAAGATTTTGTAGAGTTAAAGCATGTGTTAGCTAATATGGGCGCTCAAGTCCCTACTTTATTTAAACAATATACTGAGCTTTGCAACCCTGGCGGTGTACAATTTTTAAGCTTTAGCATTGATCCCGATTTTAATAATTGTATTGATGGATTGGTATTAGTAGATCTTAAAAGTGTGAAAGAAAACAAAGCTAAACGTTATTTGGAATAACTATTGATAACTAAAGTCAGTGCACCGAGTATTTTATGCCTTATAAAGTACTCGGTTTATATTTAATTATAAATACCGACTCAATCGCGTTTAAGTCTTCCAATACTTTTTAAGTGTCGGTTGTTTAAATTATTTTTTGAACCCTGCTAAAAACATATTTTTTTGTTTATTAAGACCCTTGTTTAAACACGTGATTATGGCAAGGCAGTGCCTGCCTTAATATATTCATGTGACTGTTAATTAAATAAATATGTCAATCTTTACAAAAGCATAACGACACTAAAATTAATCTAAATCAATAAAACATTTTATAAGCTTCAAATGCTTTTTAAACTTTGATCTAGAACAGGTTTTCATATTTATTGCTCGGTAATAATAGCGCCAATCAAACAGTAGTTCTTGGAGAACAACATGAAAACTCAAATTAGCATCGCATTATTAACCTCTTTATTAGCACTCTCTCCAGCTGCACACGCTAACTTTAGCGTAAATGTTGGCGCTATTAACGTAAACCCTGATAACAGTAGCTCAGCGATTAATGAAGCACCTACGCTAGGTCTTAAAGGTGATTCAGATACTCAACTAGGTATCACCGTAGATTATGCATTTAACGATCAATGGGTGTTAGAACTGATAGCAGCAACACCGTTTTCACACGATGTAAATGGCGCAGGCGGCTTAGCAGGCAATAAAATTGCAGATATAAAACAACTTCCACCGTCATTGGTTGCACAATACCACTTTTTAGATACAAGCTATGCGCTAAGACCTTTTATAGGCGTAGGCATAAACTACACTGCATTTTTTGATGAGCAACCCTCTCAAGCACTTAAAGCAACACTAGGAACAGACGATGTAGAAGTAAAGTTAGATGATTCGTTTGGCTTTATGGCTCAAGTAGGCGCTAACTATAAAATTGATGCAAACTGGGGTCTACACGCCATGGTATCAATTATGGATATTGATACCGATGCCACTGTTTATGCTAATGGTGCAAAAGCACTTACATCAACTGTTGAGCTTGACCCTGTTGTGGCTATGTTTGGTGTTAGGTACAGCTTTTAAAGCATATATAAAGTAGTACATAGTTACCCAATTACAATGTGTGTTAAAAGGCCGAAAGGCCTTTTTTTTCATTTGTAGAAATTAGGGCAGGTTACTTAACTTTTTCTGCTCTAACATTTCTTTCCAGTGCATTACTTCACTTGGCAATATAGGTGTTTGCCCATCAAAACCAGCAACTTCAAGCATTTCTTCAATGCTTATAATACCCTTTTTACTTTTAAATACACCGCGTACATAAGCAATAGCATGTAAGCCTCGCTCTGAGTGAAACTTTTGCTCAATATAAAAGTATTTATGATCCCAGCCAACTAACTTAGTACTTATTGTATATCGCTGCATAGGTTTAATATCGCGGATATAAGTAATAGCAGTTGCGTTAACAATCGGAAACCAACGACGCTTCATTATTTGCTTTAGTAAGCCAACACGCTCCGTCATCCACGTGCGAGATAAATCCATCATCGCAAGATAACGTGAGTTTGTTAAATGTAAATTAATATCACAATCAGTCGGCAAAGCTTTGTAATCAATATCTACTGTATCAAGTAGATTTTGATATTGCTTATTGCGTTTAATTTTGAAAAATAATAATAAAAGTCGAATATATAAGTTCACAAAAAAGGTCTTACCAGTTAAATTTATTCGAGTGTAGCATAGCCTCTTGCGAAGACGAATATTCTACTTTAATCTTAAATCATTATTACAATAAAAAAGATAACTAATGAAATCAAAACTAAAAATCATCGCTGCACTGGCCCTATTAGTCCCTAGCTACAATGCTTTTGCCGATTTTTCGTTACCAGGTAAAGGCTCAGTAACTTACCCTACTGGTATAGTTAAAGAATTTAAATTTGGTTTTGAATGGCAGCAAAAAGCTGAGAAATTCACTATTGGATCTAAAAGTTACAATATGGAGCAAATTCCTAGCTCTTATTCTGTCGCCATCACGCTTTCAAAAGATGACAGCCAAGTATGGGTTCAAGAATTTAATAATGGGTTTATTGAGGAGTTTGAATGGCAAATTGGCGAACATACAGTCACTCTAAAAAAGCAGCAGTTTAGCGACCCGGTAAAAGGTGACTATGTTATTGAGCTAAATGGCCGTAGCTATTTTTTCACTCGTAATAACGCCAGTATCGTAATGAACTTTAACGAAGAAGGTATTGAGACGATTGCAATTGATGGGGTAACAAAAAATATGGGCACTAAAGATTAGTCCCCATATTTTAATTTCTTTAAGTCAATTACACTTTTACTGTTTTTCGATTAATCCCGTAATCACGTAACTTATTAGCTACAGCGGTGTGACTTAGGCCCAATCGCTTAGCTAACTGACGTGAGCTTGGGTAAGCGGGGTAGAGTTTGCGAAGTAAAGTCGCCTCAAAACGTTTAACAGCTTGATCTAGTGAGCCTTCAAAATCAGACTCTAAATACCCTAAATCATGAGTAAAAGTTGGTAACTGCAAATGCTCTACGCGAAGCTCGCTATCATCTAGTAACGACACTGCACGGTAAATTGCATTTTCCAGCTGACGTACATTTCCAGGCCACGGATACTCTTGTAAAAAGCTTAAACACTCTTGTGATAAAACAGGAATTGCATGACCATTTTGTTGCGCATATTTTTGAATAAAATGCTCTGCAAGTGGTCCTACATCTGCTTTTCTATCTCTTAGTGGCGCTATTTCTAAAGTAAGCACGTTTATACGGTAATATAAGTCTTCTCTAAAAACCCCTTCTTGTACCATTGCAGGTAAGTCTTTTTGAGTAGCGGCAACAATACGTACATTTACTTTAACTTCGTTCTCATCGCCTACTTTTCTAAACGTACCATCTTGTAAAAAACGCAGTAACTTAGTTTGTAGTTGAGTCGACATCTCGCCAACTTCATCTAAAAATACAGTTCCACCATCAGCTTGCTCTAATACACCACGCTTTGGCGCTGCGTTTTCTTCGTACCCGGCATAGCCAAATAATTCAGACTCAGCAACATCATCAGGAAGTGAAGCACACGATAGCGCAATAAAAGGCTTAACAGAGCGATTAGATGCGTAATGGCACGCTCTAGCTAATAACTCTTTACCTGTGCCAGTTTCACCAGTAATCAAAATAGGGGCTTCTAGTTGCGCCATTTTGCGTGCTTCGCGCACAACTCGGCGCATCGCCGTACTAAAGTTATGAATAGTCGCAAAGCTTTCTTGCCCGTAGCGTCTAAATGCACTGACCTGCTGCCCTAAGCGGCTTTGCGATTTAATGTTAATAACCGCACCCGCAAGCACATCACCCTCACTACCTTGAGGGACTGCAATTGGTAAAATGTCTGCAATAAAATCCTCACCCGCCACTTCAACGCGCGTGGTTTGCCCGAGCACTTCTTTACCTTCTAGCCAACGTGTAAAGTTAAACCCTTTAAGTAAGTTATTAATATTTGCACCAATAACTTCTTTTTCAATTAACTGTAGGTCCTTACATGCTGCATCGTTGCATAAGCGTACCCAACCTTTAGCATCAATAGAGATAACGCCATCAGGCAATGCACGTAGCAAAGTATTTAATTCGTTGTGTTCACGCTCAGATGGTAAAAACGCAGTGGTACGCACGTCATGTACGCCGTCGATTAAACGTATCGATGGCATAATTTTTTGAAATTGTTCAAATTCTATTTCGGGAAAACTAACGTACATACGACAATTTACAGAATCAACTTCAATTCCTTTTAGATCAACGCTGTAGTTAACTAATATATTAAGGATTTCTTGAGCAATACCAATTCGATCAGCACAGTGAATATCTAGACGCATACATCCTCAAAGAAGGAAAAACTATATTAGCTGAATAATACGCTAAGTCGCTTTGAGAAGGTAGCTTATTGTAAACATTTTTGGACGAAACAGACTGCGAAAGCGATAAGTTGAAATGTAATTAAATGAAGAAAAGTAGCACTGATATTTAACTATACCAGCGCTATTTGTTAAATTTTATTATGTGACTACTTACCTTGTGGGTAAGCAGACCAATCACCACCATCTAATTGTATAAATGGTCTTTGGTTAACATACATCATTATTGTGCCTTCGTTTTCAGCAACCTTAGGTGCTGTAGGTAGGTTTTCAAGCAAATTAGCAACACTATTATTCCCACCAAATACATCAGTTTGCAGCGCCTTGCTTACCAGCTCTGAAAGCGCAAAGTAACTTGTTGAATCATCAACCACAATTTGCGAGTAGTTTTGTACGTCTGGGCCTATAAATTTAATTGCTACAGGTACCGACACAATTGCAGGGCTTGGGATTTCACGTAAACCTGCAAACTGTACTTTGTCACCTTTTAAATTAGCGCCGTGTTCAGGCACTATCATTAACATAACGTTGCGACCACGTTTTTCTAGTTTTTTTACAAATTGGTTAATATCAGCAAACAAGTTTTTATGTCTGATTGGGTATGTCTCTTTACTATTAACCCTTGGTTGATTCTCTAGCTGATTACCATCATGTAAACTTGTGGTGTTGTAGTACATCGCACACGGCTTACAGTCATCAGCTTGCTCTAACCAACCATCCAGCACAGCTTCATCTGAGTAAATAGGACTATTATCAAAACCTCGTAGCGCCACTGGCATTGAATCGATATTAAATGGTGTACTATCTAGGCCACCGTACTTATTTATTAAGCCTTTAAACTCATCAAAATGTCCGTCGTGATTCATCACAACATTGTTTTGATAACCTAGTTTCTCTAGGTTTTTAAACAAGTGACATTGTTCAGGTGCCTCTTTAAATAATGCTGTTTGACTCGTTTGCCCACAACTAGCGCGCAGCAGTCTTACCGCAGCGGGTCCACTGTATGACGTAGCCGAGTTAAAGTCTGAAAACACCACATCAAAGTCTTTATACATATCAGTAACACTTACACCAATAGCATTTAAATCAGCAACAGCCATTGAGCATATGTTCAAAATAATGACATCAAACAGCTCACCATTCACTTGGTTTGGAAAGTGGCTCATTAGTAAGCTTTGTTGTTGGTAAAAATCAGCTAACTTTTGATCAGGAGATTGCGCTGCCTGAGTGATCACTTGCGTTTGAGGATTACTTTGATTTTGAGTAACCGGTTCAGGGTTAGCCACATTATTAACGAATTGTGATTGAGAGTTATTTCCTTGCCACCCTACAACTAACAGCCCAACAATAGTCACGGTGGTAAAGCGTATCCATTGCGATGTATACCAAAAACACACACTAATTACGAACAAAGCCAATAACATATCAATGTTAATAACACGGGTTAATAACTCAATAAAGTAACCAAAACTAAAATCTTGAACGTTACCCGCTTGTTTAGTCAACCTGTTTATTGGTGGCAACCATGAGTCTTGGTAAAGTAATACCACAGCAAACACAGCACCTACTATATGTTTTGCCTTCTCTATTAATGGCTGTTTAAATTTAATCGCAAGCAACGCAGCAAAAGCCGCATTAGTTAATACGTTAAAATCAATTGCACCATAATAAAACAGAGCAAACTTAACTAAAAAATAAAGGTTCCAAACCCCTAAACCTGATAATTTCACTTCTTATCCTTTTTTACTGTATTTGGTGTATAAGGCTCTAATACTTCATGTTTAAAAGTAAGCTTATAATAATATTTTGTTATTTGAGATAAAATGTATTTGCCTAGCATACAAAGCACCGCGCCAAGCACCATTGCAAGAAACACGGTAATTAAAAGCTGATTCATACTCATAAGTTATCTCTTAATTTCATTATAAAAGGCTTAGCATCTGGGCGGCTTTTGCTAGAAAATTCAGGTGTGTTAATATTTTCAGTAACGCTGTTTGCTATATCAGGTGCAAATTTATAGCTATCATTCTCGGCAAGTTTTTGCGAGAAATCTACAACACTCTTACCTTTATAAAAACGCCTTAATTGTTTACATTCTTGTTGAATGTAAAAGTGATCAGAAATTACATTTTGCTGTACAAAAAAATCGCTTGTTTTTAATTTAAACAAATGCTTAATCGCATTATCAACGTCATTCTCTCTACAAGCATGCAAATATAAATAAACTGTATTATCTGCAATACTAAATACATCACCTTCGCGTTTAATATGAAATAAATGCAAAGGGTGTATTGGGTCGATTCGTGGCAGTAATTCAAGCTTTACTAGCACACCGCTCACACCTAAATTAACGGCTGAGTCACTATGAATTTCTACTTGTTTTGTAAACTCAATGAAAGGTAAATATCCTTTCGAAAAGGTGTTTTCGGTGTATTTCAATACGTCCTCAACTGAGGGAGGTAAAGGCCTAGAAAACTGAAAACCTTGAATAGATTGAATTTGAGAGAGCAACCGAGAAGGCTCTGAAAAACTATATAGAATAAGGTTTACACCCAATGTTAAAAATAAACATTCATCTTGATGGCGAATAACACCATCAACATTTTGAATAACAAGCTTTAACCAGCGCCCACAGTTTTTTCTAAGTTCAAAACACTGCTTACCTAATAACGCTAAATCAGTGTAGCGCGTTACTGCAAAAATTAAGGTGGCTGCTTCTACCTTTGGGCCTTTATTAAATAAGTCATTATTATCTTTTACACTATTATAGTGCATTGGTAATTTAGTACCTTCGGGCACCGCACTTTGCACAAGCCAAACATCGTCTTCATCGGAAAAGTCTGAACTTTTAGGTGCTTTGCTCTCGCTTATTATTCCCTTTTGAACAACAAACTGATTATTACTTAATAATAACGGGTAATGTTCACCAGCAATAACACCCGTGCTATGGCGCCAATAATCATATTCAAGAACTCGCATTGCAGAATCATTATCAACAAAAACCAGCCCATCAAATACATTATTTAATCGTCTAACTAAAAAACGGTAGTTAGCAATATCAGGCCCAGATATTAAAAATAATAATGTAGCTCCGGTACGACGAACAAAGTCGTTGTACTCATTCATCATCAGTTTTAAGCTTTTTTCGCCAACACTGTTTAACTGTGTTGTATTAAAATGAACAAAAATGAGCGCTTCGTTTAGACGTTTATAAGCACTTATCTCTTTTATAATACCTGAATTGATTCGCTCAATTGAATAGTGTTGTGTTTCTGGGGCCAACGAAAAAGGATGTACTCGATTATGTTCATAAGCATAATTTAACGATGCAGAAAAAGAAGAATCAAAAAATGATTCAGCCTCTTGAGAAACTATATATATATCATTAGCCAAACTTTGGTTAATTGAATGTAACGCTAATTCGATTGCAAAATTGTCTAAAGGCGCTAAAACAGCATAACTTGAAGCCGATTTTAACTCTTTTGCAGCAGGCTCTAATCCCGTTATGTTAAAGTTATGCACTTAAAATGCCCTATAAAAAATACTTTTTTACTAGGGGCTGTTGATCTTTGTAGTACATATATCAATCAGCCCACATTGGTAGCCACATCATAGTAAATGCTAAAGCGA
>NZ_JADYWM010000030.1:0-28568 GCF_015864815.1 Pseudoalteromonas sp. NZS100 | reverse complement strand
TTCAATCTGAGCCATGATCAAACTCTTCAATTAAAAAGTTTTATGTCTTTCGACAGCTCAATGAATTCTGAATTTTTTAATATCTTTCGATATTGAATTGACTGTGCCGAAGCAACTTATAAATAAGTTACTTCTGTTGGTCACTCAGTTTTCAATTGAGACTCTAATTTGTTTGCCTCGTTACTTGCTCAATAAAGAACGAAGTAGCTTGGCTGTTAGAACTCAATCTGTACGAGTGCCCACACAGATGATTGCTTTATATTGTTAAAGAACGTTTTGAGTCACTTTAGCGTCTCAAGGGATGCGAATAATACACCCTTTATTTTTCGAGTCAACACTTTGTTTTAAATTTTCTTTTGGAAGATTTAAAACCGAAGTTTTATTTAACTCTCTGAGTAGTTCGTCCCTCGCTATGCGTTGGCGTTTCCCGTCTCAGTGGGGTCGCATTATAGGGAGAACAGATTTTTACGCAAGTACTTTTTTAAAGAAAAAGTAAAAAAAGATGCTGTTCGGTCAGTATCTGAACTAAACCCCCTGAAACTGATAGTTTTGTAACCAAACGGTGCCTTTTATGGTACAAAAATAACCTTGCTGATACACTCAAAGCTAATAACTATTATCTAAAAGGTACTAAATATGGCAATCCGTTCTTATAAAGGTGTAACTCCTTCGTTTAATTCGTCTGTTTATATTGATGAGTCATCAGTTTTGGTTGGTGATATTACTTTAGGTGATAATAGTAGTGTTTGGCCTTTGGTAGCTGCCCGAGGCGATGTTAACTATATACGTATTGGTAAACGCTCCAATATACAAGATGGCAGTGTATTGCATTTATCTCGTGCAACTAAAAGCAATCCAGATGGTTATCCACTTATTATAGGTGACGATGTAACTGTAGGTCATAAGGTAATGCTGCACGGATGTATATTAGGAAACCGTATACTTGTAGGTATGGGCGCTATTATTATGGATAACGTGGTTGTTGAAGATGATGTAATTATAGGTGGGGGATCTTTGGTACCACCAAACAAACGCTTAGAGTCTGGTTACTTATATGTAGGGAGTCCGGCTAAGCAAGCCCGCCCTCTAACGGAGCAAGAACTTGCCTTTTTAAAAATATCTGCCGATAACTACGTATCACTTAAAGATGAGTACTTAGCTGAAATAGCTAATTTAAGTTAATAAGCTTACTTCAATTTGGCCTGCCGAGTTATAGCTCTCTTCTTCGATAAGCTCCTCGGCACGTTCTTCGTAATCAAAACGATACTTTTCAAAATACTCTGTTGCATGGCTTTCGTCTGTTAATTTAAGTGTATTTACTTCTATTACACACTCCACCAGCATGCCACTAACTTGTGCAAAAAATACTAACTGATGATCGGGCTCTCTAAACTCTAGCCTATCTATAAATTGTATTGCCTGATTCATTTAAGCGTTCCTTGTTTGAGCGCATCAACGACGGGAAGTATTTTTGGCATTTTATTACGCCATACATAATATGCTTGAGCAGCTTGGCCAACTAACATGCCACTGCCATCTAAAAGCTTAGCGTTAATATTATGCTGTGCAACCCAATTCATAAAAATGGTATTTTGCAGTGAATAAAACATGTCATAAGCGACTTCACAGTTAGTTATGTGTTTTTTATCAAGTGCTGGAAGTTCGTTATTCATACTGCTAGAGGTAGAGTTTATAATTAGTGAGTAATCGCTTACTGGTAAATCATCAAAACCAAAACCAGATACTGGTCCATATTGGGTAAACAGCTCTGCGAGTTCTGTGGCTTTTTGTGCTGTGCGATTAACTATTATTATTTCCTGAGGGTTATGCTCTAACAAAGGCAAAATAACCCCTCGAGCAGCACCGCCCGCACCTATGATTAAAATGCGTTTATTAGTTATGGCTACTTCATTAGCGAGTAAATCATTTACAAAGCCCACACCATCGGTGTTATCACCGAGTAATGAGCCATCATTTCGTTTTTTTAATGTATTAACAGCCCCTACTATTTTGGCTAATGGGGTAAGCTCATCAGCCATTGCATAAGCTTGCTCTTTAAATGGCATTGTAACATTAGCACCCACACCGCCTTGCTCAAAAAAAGACAATACTGTTTTTTCAAAGTTATCGATAGGTGCTAATATTGCGCGATAGTCGATTTGCTCACCCAGTGATACAGCAAATTGTTTATGTATCGCGGGGGATTTTGAATGTTTAATTGGATTTCCAAAAACCGCATATTTGTCCATTTTAAAGCAACCTCTTTGCAGCTATAAACTGCCTATTAACAATGATAAGTAATATGATTAAACGACTTTTTTCTAAATCTAAGCCGGCTCCCGAGCAACAGGCTCCTACTCCTGAAAAAACACCGTATGAAATAATAGGTGGAGAGAAAGGGGCGCGAGCTATCTCCAATCGATTCTACGACATAATGGAGTCAGATGAATACGCTAAACCGTTATATGATATGCATCCTCTGCCATTAGATCGAATTCGCCAAGTATTTTTTGAATTTTTATCTGGTTGGTTAGGCGGGCCAAACCTATTTACTGAAAAACATGGCCAGCCAATGCTACGTAAAAGACATATGCCTTTTACTGTAGATAAAGCATTGCGCGATCAGTGGATGTACTGCATGAATAAAACGCTGGATATAGAAATAGACAATCCGTTGTTACGTGAAGGCTTAAAGCAATCATTCTCTCAACTAGCAACGCACATGATCAATCAGCATTAAATTTGTATTTAGCCACAATGCAAAAAGGCGCTAATTAGCGCCTTTTTGATTATTGTTTAATTTTTATAATTGCCACTCTCTGGCTATCAGCTCACTTGGTTGACTCGTTAACCACTCTTGCGGGCGTAAGTAATACTGATATAGGTTAGCTTCTGGGCTACTTGGCTCTGGTTTATAGTTATATTCCCAGCGTGCAAGTGGTGGCATAGACATTAATATAGACTCAGTGCGCCCGCCACTTTGTAATCCAAATAAAGTGCCCCTATCCCATACTAAATTAAACTCAACGTAGCGCCCGCGACGATAAAGCTGAAAATCACGTTGTTGCTCTGTGTATTCGTCATTTTTGCGACGTTCAATAATAGGTAAATAAGCATCTAAAAAGCCATTACCCACCGATTGCATAAACGCAAAGCTTTGCTCAAACCCTAGTTCGTTTAAATCGTCAAAGAACAAACCGCCTACTCCGCGAGTCTCATCTCTGTGCTTTAAATAAAAGTACTCGTCGCACCATGTTTTATATTTTGGATAAACTTCTCTGCCAAAAGGCGCACAAATGTCGTGAGCAACTTGATGCCAATGTTGTACGTCTTCTAATACTGGATAAAAAGGAGTGAGATCAAACCCGCCACCAAACCACCATATTGGCTCTTCGCCTTCTTTTTCAGCTATAAAAAAGCGCACATTGGCATGACTTGTTGGTACATGAGGGTTTTTAGGATGAATAACTAACGACACACCACACGCATGAAAGCTGCGCCCTGCAAGCTCTGGCCTATGTGCTGTTGCCGAACCAGGCATTGAAGCGCCAAATACGTGTGAGTAATTAACTCCGCCTTGCTCTATTACAGTACCATTTGTGGTTACGCGTGTACGACCACCACCACCTTCTGCTCGCTGCCAGTTATCTTCTATAAATTTAGCACTGCCATCTGCAGCCTCCAAACCTTGGCAAATAGTGTCTTGCAAAGCCATAAAGTATGCTTTTACTTGATTTAATAATTCGCTTTGCATATTAACCTCTAAATATTTTGCCAGTCATGGCGTCTTTTATTGTGCTTGGTTGAGTATTACCACCTAACGGCTCGTCAACGTAAAAGCCAACTTGTTCTGCAAATTGCGCTTTGGCTTGCTCAATACTAATTACCGTTTCTTGACCGGTTAAGTTTGCACTGGTTGATACCAGTGGCTTACCAAACTCTTGGCACAAACGCTTTACTGTTGGATGGTTTGTTACTCTTACCGCGATGGTATCAAACTGCCCTGTGAGCCATTTAGGCGTATTTTTAGATGCAGGCATAACCCATGTAATTGCAGCAGGCCAACTCGAAAAAATATCAGCGCGTTTATCCATTGGTATTTTTGCATCATCTACATATTTTAATAATTGTCCGTAGTTATCAGCGATTAAAATAAGCCCTTTTTCAACCGGGCGCTGCTTAATAGCTAATAGTGCCTCAACGGCTTGTTGATTATCTGGATCACAACCTAAACCATATACAGCTTCTGTTGGGTATAAAATAACTTCGCCTTGCGTTAAGCATGTTATTGCAGTGGGCGTATTTGAAAGGTCTGACAAAGTAGTCTCCAGATATAATTAAACGTTATTCAGTTGAGGTGAGCTTATGCATGCAGCTTTTTTGTGGGCATTGCAATAATATGCCGTTTGCCATATTTCTTTCTATGACGATAGGCCAGTCACATTCAGGACACGGATGTTCAACCGGTTTATTATTAAGCGTGTATTTACAACTTGGGTAGCAATCACAAGAATAAAATACTTTACCAAACTTATTACTGCGCGCGACTAAATGACCTTTTTTGCATTTAGGGCAACTAGGCAAAGTATCTTCGCTTTGCTTTTCTTCATTTTCGTTAGCAATATAATGACATTCTGGATAACCCGTACACCCAATAAACATACCATAGCGGCCATTTTTAACCACCAGCGGTTTGCTACACTCAGGACATGCTGAATCTTCTAATATCTTGATTTCGTTACTGTCGTGGTGTGCCAGTGGCCTAATAAAGTCGCATTTTGGATAACTTGCGCATCCTAAAAAAGGGCCTGATTTACTATTGCGGATCACTAACTCTGAACCACACTGTGGGCATATCTCGTATTCTTTTTCGAGGGCGTGCTTGTTCGCCGAGAAAAGCGAATGGTCGATTTTACTCATGGTGATCCTAATAGGTTAGTGAATTTTCGCCTAATATACCCAAACCACTTAAAGATACAAGCAATGCCGTGCTTATCCTTTTAAGTAATTTGAGTACAATTAAGATAATTATCCCTAATGAAGAAGTTCGCTGGGTTCATCAAAAATCAAATCTTCCATTTGCTCATATGCCTCTTCAGAGCCAGGAACGTTAAACAAGATCATAAGTACAATCCACTTTAAGTCTTCTAGGCTTATAGTTGGTTTATCGAGAGAGGCTAAACAGTCCATTACCATTTCACGTGTTACATTGTTAATTACGCCTATTTGTTCAATAAACATTAAAAAGCCACGACACTCAGCGCAGAGCCTTTGGCATTCACTATCGGTAAATATACGCACAGCATCTTTAGGGTTAGCAATAAGATAAGGAGACTCATCGCTGTGTTGTAAATCGGCTAGTTGCTCTAACCAATCAAGAGCTTTAAATATCTCAGGCTTATTAAAGCCCGCACGCAGTAGCTCATCGGTTAACTCATTTTGCTCTGCAAATATATCCGCTTCGCTATGAATGTAATTTTCAAAAAGATACAAAAGAATATCAAACATATTACCTTCCTGCGCTTAACTTGATGTAACCATCTAACACTCGCTCAATCTGATCGTCTAATTCTAAATCGAGCAACCTACTGAGTACTTTATCTATTGGCCACTGCGCACGACGCACAATGTCATCTACACTGGTTACTTCAAAGCCAATACTATTTAAAACCTCACATTGAGAATTGGCTTGAATCGGCTGCTCTTTATTACATACATTATTGTCGTAAGTGAAACTCACCTCATCAAGAATGTCAGCCACGTTTTCTACCAGCTTAGCACCTTGCTTTATTAAAAAGTGACTTGCCTGCGCTAACGGGTTTTTAATAGAACCCGGTACTGCAAATACCTCTTTATTTTGTTCAAGCGCATAGCGTACTGTAATTAACGAACCACTTTTAATTTCAGCCTCAACAATAAGTACTCCTAACGATAACCCAGAAATAATACGATTACGGCGCGGAAAGTTGTGCGCATGAGCAGCTGTGCCTGGTAAAAACTCACTCACCAGCAAACCGCTTTCTAAAACTTGGTCTGTTAATAGTTTATGGCGTTTGGGATAGTAAATATCAACCCCAGTACCAAGCACCGCTATGGTTTTACCTGTACCAGCAAGAGAGCCTTTATGTGCTGCACCATCTATTCCCCGCGCCATACCTGAAGTAACCGTAATACCCGCCAAAGTTAACTCGTATGCAAATTCTGAGGCTATTTCAAGCCCGGTAGGTGTAGCATTACGGCTGCCAACAATTGCAATCTGTGGAGTTGATAATAACGAGACATCTCCCCTGCAAAATAGTAATAAAGGCGCACTGGCAATCTGCCGGAGATCTTCTGGGTAAAGCGGATCAAAAATACAGACAACAGTAATGTTGTTAAGCGCTATTAATTGCTCATAATGACTGACTTGTTGCCAATTGGTGTTGAGTAAATTGCTCGCTTGATTAGCGGTTAACCCAAGCTGTAAAAGCTTGTCATGAGATAAGTCGAATAACGACCCAAGGGAATAGTTTGTAGATAGTGCTAAAAGGGTTTTTATACCCAACCCTTTACACATATAAAAGGCAAGCCAGTGGGCTAGCTTGCCAGATGACTGATCCATGCTCTCTCCTAGAGCACCGACTCGCTACTTCTTAATGAATAACTGCAATATCTCCAATGCGAATTGGGTGCTGGTTTTTAGTAATTAATGCATAACTTACTTTGTCATACACTTTAAAGACAATTAGCTCACCAACTTTTTCTTTAGGCATGGTCCACGTTGTGTTTTGTTCGTCAGACTCATCACCAAATAATTGGCTCACATCAGATAAAAGCTTCTCATATTTACTAGAATCTTCTGGGTAACGAGGGCCACGAGGACCATCAATAACCGTTGGCGATTGACGCTCTAGATCTAATACATGACCCGCTTCTATATTTTGTTCACTGCCTAAGTTTAGCACCACAACATCCATTGTGCTGAATTCTCTAACTTCGCGTGGTGAAGCAATAATATTACCTGTTACAGGTTCTGAAGGACGGTGTATATCAAAGTACGCAGGAAGCATTTGGCCTTCCATTGCCGGCATTAAAAAGTCACCTTGCTGAATTTCTCGTTTAACAGACTCAACACGTAATGATGAAGGCACGCCATTTTTCTCATCGCCCGCTCTAAAAGCACGTGCTATACCCACATAAGATGCACGCGTTGCTAACACCTCACCGGTTAAATCAGTGTAGGGGTCACCTTTATGGTAAATAGCATATGCTTTATGTACTTGTAAGTCGCCTTTAACATATAAAATATGGCCTAGCGTTTGTGTTTTAGTATTTTCATTTGCACCTAAAATATAAGGTTTGCCTTTAATATCGTCACTGTTCATTGCTTGCTCGTAACTGATATAAGGTTTGATCATTTCAAGCGGCAAAGTAGTTATAGCATCACGCCCTTTTGGTGTAATACGACCCTGAGGAGATAGCTTTCTATACCCTTTATTGATCACTAAACGTGGGTTTCCATCTGCATCGTATATCAACGCTAATGCATCACCGGGGTAAATTAGGTGTGGGTTGTCAATTTGTGGATTCATTTGCCAAAGTTCAGGCCATAGCCAAGGCTCATCTAAATAGATGCCAGAAATATCCCAAAGTGTATCGCCTTTTTTTACAACATACTGTTTTGGTGCGTCTTTTTTTATTTTAAGTACATCAGCAACTGCGGGAAACGCAGCGCTTAACGTAAGCATGATTGCAAGTAGTGGAGATTTCATCGAGCTTCCTTGTATTGTTTTTTCATTATTATTGCCCAAAACCTGTTAAAGGTGAACGCGAATGGCTAAAATAAGAGCATACAATACCCTAAATTAAGCACAAGTGAAAAAGGTAACTATGGCTAGGTTAGAAGTTTTAAGATTTCCAGATGAACGTTTACGTACTGTAGCAAAAGATGTTGTACAAGTTGATGACACAGTACGCCAAATTGTAAAAGACATGCTAGAGACAATGTACGATGAAAATGGCATTGGTCTTGCGGCCACGCAAGTAGATATTCATCAACGAATCGTTGTTATTGATGTATCAGAAGAGCGCAATGAGCCACTGGTATTAATTAATCCACAAATCATTAAAAAAGACGGCTCTACCGTTAGCGAAGAAGGCTGTTTATCAGTACCTAACTCGTATGCAAAAGTAGATCGCGCAGAAACAGTAACAGTCGCAGCACTTAACGAAAACGGTGAAGAATTTGTACTAGATGCAGATGAATTATTGGCTATTTGTATTCAACATGAACTAGATCACCTTCAAGGTAAGCTATTCATTGATTACTTATCTCCATTAAAGCGCCAACGTATTCGTAAAAAGCTTGAAAAAGAAGCCAAGTTTGCAGAACAGTAATAAGCACCTTAGGAAAACTCAGTGACTCAACCATTACGCATTATATTTGCCGGTACGCCGGACTTTGCCGCACGTCATTTACAAGCGCTGATACAAAGCGAACACCAAATAGTGGGTGTATATAGCCAGCCAGATCGCCCTGCAGGTCGTGGTAAAAAATTAAAAGCCAGTGAAGTGAAAGAGCTAGCGCTTGAGCACAACTTACCGGTTTTTCAGCCACAGTCATTAAAAAATGATGAAGCACTAGCTGAGCTAACAAGCTTAAATGCCGACATTATGATTGTTGTAGCATATGGCTTAATTTTACCTAAAGCTATTTTAGAAGCGCCACGTTTAGGTTGTTTAAATGTGCATGGCTCTATATTACCGCGCTGGCGCGGTGCTGCACCTATTCAACGCGCAATTTGGGCAGGTGATGAACAAACCGGCGTAACAATAATGCAAATGGATGAAGGGCTAGATACCGGCGATATGCTACATATAAGCCGCTGCCCTATTAGCACAACAGAAACTAGCGCAAGCTTATATACAAAGCTTGCTGAGCTAGGTCCAGATGCGTTAATTGAAACCATTAATAAATTAGCTAATGGTGAGATCACCCCTGAACCTCAAAACGATGAACTTGCTAACTACGCTAAAAAGCTTTCTAAAGAGGAAGCTAATATCGACTGGTCCATGAGTGCGCTTCAAATCGAGCGAAACATTCGCTCTTTTAACCCGTGGCCAATGTGCTTTACCCAAATGGGTGGGCAAACAGTAAAGATTCATCAAGCGCAGGTTATGCTGCAATCAGGTGATCCTGGGCAAATTTTATCAAGCGACAAAAATGGCGTAGTAGTGGCGTGTGGCGAACACGCTTTATGTATTACGCAATTACAGCCGCAAGGTAAAAAACCAATGGCAATTAACGACTTTTTAAATGGTCGTAGTGACTGGGTTACTCCTGGCACAATATTAGGCGAAAACAATGAGTAATGTTCCAAACGTACGAGCGCTTGCCGCTGAAACTTTATATAACGTAGTTGATAAAGGCGCATCGCTTAATCAAGAACTTCCATTTGCAAGCCAAGGCTTGCCGCCTAAAGATAAAGCGTTGCTACAGCAAATTTGTTATGGCGTTTTACGCTACTTACCGAGCCTTGAAAATTACTGCCAACACTTAGTAGAGCAGCCATTAAAAGGTAAACGTAGAATATTTCAGTTTTTATTATACGTAGGTATTTATCAACTGCAGCATATGCGCGTACCACCTCATGCTGCCATTTCAGAAACGGTTAACGCACTGGCTCAACTACGCGCTTTAGGATTAAAAGGGCTGATAAACGCCATTTTACGTAGCTTTCAGCGTCAACAAGCTGAACTTGAAGAAAAAGCGAAGCTTATTCCGGTATGTTTATACAACCATCCAAATTGGTTTATTAAACAGGTGCAAACAGCCTACCCAGATAGCTGGGAAGCACTACTTGAAGAAAACCAGCAACAAGCGCCAATGTGGCTTCGTGTCAATCAAGCCCAATTTAGCACGCAAGAATACAGCGACATGCTTAGCGCTAACGATATTGAACACACCTTAAACCCTGATTTTATTGATGGGATTAAGCTTGCCAAACCACGTGATGTATTTTCGTTACCTGAGTTTGATACAGGTGCATGTTCAGTACAAGATGCTGCAGCACAGTTGGCAGCCCGCTTTTTAGAACCTAAAGCAGACGACTATATTTTGGATGCCTGCGCAGCCCCTGGCGGAAAAACGTGTCATATATTAGAGCTTGCTGATGCAGATGTACTTGCACTTGATAGCGACTCAACTCGTCTTGAACGTGTTAAGCAAAACTTAACTCGTATTGGCTTAGGTGCAGACCTACAATGTGGCGATGCATCGCAACCACATACCTGGTGGGATGAAAAATTATTTGATCGTATTTTGCTTGATGTGCCTTGTTCGGCCACTGGCGTAATTCGCCGTCACCCTGACATAAAATGGTTACGTCGCGCATCAGATATCGAAGACTTAGCTAAGTTACAAAGCGATATTCTTGATAGCATTTGGCCACTGTTAAAACCAGGTGGCACATTGGTATATGCTACGTGTTCGGTTCTTCCACAAGAAAACCAACAGCAAGTTGCTAAGTTTTTAGCTAATAATGATGATGTAGAACATATACCTCTACACGAAAACGATACCGTAACAACGCCAGGTTTGCAGTTACTGCCCGGTGAAAGTGATGGATTTTATTACGCTAAGCTAGTTAAAAAAGCCTAATAGCCGTACACTAAATAGTTAGCCATTTATGAAACATTAAATGGCTATTTTTTTAATTAAATTATGATCAATACCACGGGTAAATAATGAAAATAATTATACTCGGTGCCGGGCAAGTTGGTGCTACGCTTGCTGAAAACTTAGTTGGCGAACAAAACGAAATTACCGTTGTTGATATAGACGGTAACCGATTACGTGAACTTCAAGATAAGTACGACTTACAAGGGGTTATGGGCCACAGCGCGCATCCTGATGTATTACGCCGTGCAGGTGCTGAAGATGCCGATATGATTATAGCGGTAACCAGTTCAGATGAAGTGAACATGGTTGCATGCCAAGTGGCATACAGTATTTTTAAAACGCCCACTAAAATTGCCCGCATTCGCTCAGAGCAATATTTAAAATACCGCGAAAAACTTTTTCAAAACGACGATTTACCAATCGATCATTACATTGCTCCCGAAGCACTGGTCACTAAGTATATTCGCCGTTTAATTGACTACCCTGGTGCTCTGCAAGTATTGCAGTTTGCTGATGGCATGCTCTCGTTAGTAGCCGTAAAAGCTTACTATGGCGGTTTATTAGTAGGTTATGCGTTATCTGCACTTAAAGAACACATCCCTAATGTAGAGACTCGTGTTGCCGCTATTTATCGTCAAGGTAAAGCAATAAAACCATTGGGTACCACCGTTATTGAAGCCGATGACGAAGTATTCTTTATTGCCGCTACAAAACATATACGCGCAGTAATGAACGAGCTACAAAAACTTGAGCGTTCGTACAAAAAAATTATGATAGCTGGTGGCGGTAACATTGGGGCAGGCCTTGCCCGCTCTCTTGAAAAAAACCACACCGTTAAACTAATTGAACGCAGTAAAGAACGCGCCGAGCAACTCTCAGAAATGCTCGATAATACGGTTGTTTTTTGTGGTGACGCATCTGATCAAGAACTGCTCTCAGAAGAGCATATTGAACAAGTCGATGTATTTATTGCCGTAACCAATGACGATGAAGCAAACATTATGTCAGCCATGCTTGCAAAACGTATGGGCGCACAAAAAACCATGGTGCTTATCCAGCGTGGTGCTTACGTTGATTTGGTACAAGGCGGCGAAATAGATATTGCCATATCGCCACAACAAGCAACTATATCAGCGTTATTAACGCACGTACGCCGTGGTGATATTGTTAACGTGTACTCACTGCGTAAAGGCGCAGCAGAAGCCATAGAAGCGGTTGCTCATGGTGATGAAAACACATCTAAAGTGGTTGGTCGTGCGATTGCCGACATAAAACTTCCAGCGGGTACAACTATTGGCGCAATAGTACGTAATGACGATGTACTGATAGCCCACGACGATACAATTATCATGTCGGGCGATCATGTCATTATGTTTTTAATCGACAAAAAACATATTACCGTTGTAGAAAAACTATTCCAAGTAAGTGCTATATTCCTTTAACTAGTTACGCTAATTAGTTAATTTAAAATACAAAAAAGCCGCTGACTAAGGCGGCTTTAGTGGAGTATCTTCGAATATTGATTACTGTACTTTTGAAAACTCTTCTTTAGAGATTTCACCATTTCCATCAGTATCTAAATCATCAAAAATCTTTACAAGTTGAGGGTTAACCTTCGCTTCTTCCATTGTAATCGCACCGTCGCCATCTGCATCAAAAGAGGCAAAGTCCACTGCTGCGTATGCTGCTGATGAAGATGCTAAAACGATAACTGCAAGTGTTGTATTGAATGTTTTCATAATAATATTCCTAGTAATATGGGAAGTCCTTTTCAAAGATCCCTGACTGTGAAAAATGTTTAATTAGTAATTAGCGAACTCTTCTTTAGAAAGCTCGCCGCTACCATCTGTGTCTAGCTCAATAAATTCAGCCATTAAATCGGTATCGACTGCCGCTTCGCTTGGGCTAATTGTGCCGCTACCATCGATATCAAGGCTGTCAAAATCTGATGCTGCAAATGCAGCTGAAGAAGATGCTAGTACTATAAGTGCTAATGCTTTATTTAAATGTTTCATAACTTAATCCTTCAATGTTCTATCAAAAAAATTGCTTCGTTTAACTTAAAACGTAATTTTTCACTTCCTTGTTATCCTCTTTCGTAAGCTCCCTTGCCTACTTAGGTTGTCTTTGGCAACTCAGGATAAATACTTTTTAATTAAGCTTCTGAAAATTCTTCTTTTGATAACTCACCATTTTGGTCGGTATCAAGCTCAGAAAACATGCTCATTAATTTTGCGTCTACTGATGCTTCTGCTTGGCTAATTGTGCCACTGCCGTCTACATCAAGTGTGTCAAAATCTGTTGCTGCAAAAGCGGCTGAAGAAGATGCAATAGCGATAAGTGCTAAAGTTTTATTAATGCTTTTCATAATATGTATCCTTCAAATTTATGTGTGTGCGATTAAGTATTTCACTTTGAATCACGATTTCGTTCAGTACACCCTGACTATTACAACTTAAATGCCAACATTTAAAAGTCATTAACTTTCAATGAGTTAAAAATAAAACGTACAATAAGTAGGAATTTTCAGAGTTATTACTGTTGCCTTTTCGCAACACGCTTTAGAGGTAAAAAACTAAAGTTATTAAAAACAAATAGTTATGTTTATATAAAAAGATACATTTTAAAATATAGAGCTATAAAAGGAGGGATTTTAAAAAATAGTTAAGGTTAATTTTAACGAAGTAGCTATAACAACAAAAAACAAGCCATAATAAAAAATACGTAAAACATTGTTTTATTTGAATAATATTTTTAATTATATAAAAACAAAAAAATACTTTATAAATACTCACTTAAAACGCCATTTTGTTGCAAATAAGCGAAAAACGATTTATTCAACGGTGGGCTCAAGCGCAGATGGGTCTATAAAATGCTCTTTCATAAAGGTTTTCATTTCATCCTCGCTTGCTAGTAGCTTAATCCCGCAGTGCACACCTGCGGCATGCTCTTTAACACTGCAAATTTCACCTTCAAAATCTTTATCACTACTATTGAGTACGACAGTGCATTGCATATCTTTAATACCTTCAGCTTGCTGATCGCCTCTAATATCAAACATTACACCAGTGAGTGAAATGTCCTTAATAAGGCCTTCAAGCACTCTATCGTCACTTAGTTTTAGCTTTGCAGGTAACAAGGTAGGTATGCGTGTTTGCGAGCGTAGCGCAAATAGCTGCACTTGCTTAGGAAAATTAATAAAGACGAGTTTAGCGGGATGAGAGGCTACTGACATAATTTGCTGGCGAAACGCAATAACTTGCCCGCCACTGCCTTCAATCAGTGCTCTTACAACAACCATTACACCATCACGTAAATAGTCACTCGCTGCAGGTAAACGCTTAGCATTGGGATAATTTAAAATAATAAACTGTTTATCGAGTAAACCAACTAATTCAGTTTTAACACGCTTACTGCTTGTAGGTGTTAATATTTCTAGGTCAACTAAGCTGCCTACACTTATATGCTTTAGCTTTTCTAAATTTGTTGGCATATCCCTTTCCCAATAGTTCGTAATTTAAAACTTAAGCCGCTCGTTTATCCACGCCAAAAAGTAGGCGTAAATAACACTAATAAAGTAAATATTTCTAAACGACCAAACACCATTGCAATGGTAAGCAACCATTTAGCACCATCGGTTATAGCACCATAATGCGACGCTACATCTCCTAAACCAGGCCCTAAGTTATTTAAACAAGCCGCAGTGGCTGAGAACGCAGTTATGTTATCCATACCCGTGCCCATAAGCGCTAACATGATAATAATAAATACCAGCGCATATGCAGAGAAAAATCCCCACACGGCTTCTACTACTTTGTCTGGCAACGCCTTACGACCCAGCTTGATTGAATATATAGCACGAGGATGCACTAAACGATTAAGCTCACGCACGCCCTGCAAATAAAGTAAAAATACGCGCACTACTTTCATACCACCACCGGTAGAGCCTGCACAGCCACCAATAAAGCTCGAAAATATAAGTAAAATAGGTAAAAACAAAGGCCATGTTGAAAAGTTATCAGTAGCAAAGCCTGCTGTTGTACTCATTGAAACAGCTTGAAATAACGCCTGATCGAGGGTTTCATCGCCATTAGCAAATATTTCGTTAGAGGAAAGTACAGTAAAACAAATAACCACCAGCGCTAATTGAATACACAAAAACACCTTAAACTCTGGATCTCTAATATAAACTTGTATGTTTCGGCTCGCCACTGCGGCGTAATGCAGGGAGAAGTTAACAGCGGCAATAATTAAAAAGAACACACAAATAAAGTTAATTACAGGGCTGTCAAAGTGCCCCATGGAGGCGTCGTAAGTAGAAAAGCCACCTATCGCCACCGTTGAGAATGCATGACATATAGCATCAAACCACTCCATTCCTGCAACCCAATAAGCCAGCATACAAGTAATAGTCAACGACACATAAATATACCAAAGGTGCTTTGCAGTATCGGCAATTCGCGGGGTCATTTTAGAATCTTTTACAGGCCCAGGTATTTCAGCGCGGTACAACTGCATACCACCAACACCTAGCATTGGGAGTATAGCAACAGCGAGTACGATTATCCCCATACCGCCAAACCACTGGAGTTGCTGGCGATAAAACAATACCGACTTGGGTAAATACTCAATACCGGTAAGTACTGTAGCGCCGGTGGTTGTTAAGCCAGAAAATGCTTCAAATACCGCATCGGCGAGCGATAAATTAGGTTCTTGTAAAAAGATAAGTGGCAAGGACGCAAACGCCCCAAGTACCAGCCAAAACAAAACAACAATTAAAAAGCCTTCACGTGCTTTTAAATCACCGTTTTCATGGCGGTTTGGGTAATAAGCCATCATGCCAATAACAACACTAAAGATAAATGCTAAAACAAAGGGAACACCACCACCGTCTTTGTATATTAAAGACACCAGTGCCGGAGGCACCATGGTAATACTAAACAGCGCAACAAGTTGGCCAAGAATTTTTATGATGGTACGAAATTGCATTTAGCTTGTCGCTTTTATTATTAGTAAATTCAGGCTGAGTAGTATCAACCAAATTAAATAGGGTCAGTATGCATTATATGCAATTTGTGTAGGTTATTACTCTTTAATAGTTAACTCAACTGCGCCGTGACTTAAATCAAAAATATCTTTGATTGCTTGCTGAGCTTCGCGGCTATCGATTGTAATCACCCACTCAATATTAGCAGTAAATTGCTTATCAATATTAAGCACTTGATACTTTGTTTTTAATAACTGCTCAATCGCGCCTTGCATGCTGTACTCGCTACTCCCAGTAATTTCAACGCTGGGAACTTTAAGCACCGTTTGCAATTTTACTAGTGCATTATTTAATGAGCCACCATAAGCACGTACTAGCCCGCCGGTGCCTAATTTTATGCCGCCAAAATAACGTGTCACCACGGCAGTGATTTCGCCAAGGCCCGAACCCACCAGCACATTTAACATAGGCTTTCCTGCAGTGCCATTAGGTTCACCATCATCCGAAAAACCATAAACATGGCTGCCACCAGGGTTGCCTGCCACATGTGCCCAGCAGTTATGACGTGCATCGCTATACTTTTCTTCAATGCTTTTAATAAATTTTTTTGCTGAATTTAAATCGGGGGTGTGTGCAATGTGGACTATAAACGTACTTTTTTTTATTTCTTCTTGATGAAAAACGTCAGCAGCAGGATATTTATATTCAGACATATTTTAAACTTGTAAAAAGGGGGCCAAAAGGCCCCTTTAAATAATGTACGTATTTTAACGTGTATAAACTAATTAGTGTTAACTAGAATTAATCGAGCGCTAAATCTCGTGTCATATTCTCTAGGCTATCTTCGTGAACAATAATGTTATCTTCAATACGAATGCCGCCAAATGGTTTAAATGACTCTACCTTTTCCCAATTAATAAACTGCTTATTATCGGTTTGCGCTAAATCACCTAGCAGTGAATCAATAAAGTATAAACCTGGCTCAATAGTAAACACTTGGTTTTTTTCGATCAGGCGAGTACAACGCAAGAACGGATGCCCTTCAGGCGATGGTTGATGTGTGCCCTTTTCGTCACTCATAAAACCACCCATATCATGCACTTGTAAACCTAGGTGATGTCCTAGTCCATGCGGGAAGAAAGTAGATGTAATTTTACGCTCAACAATTTCCTCCGCGGGTAGGTTAACAATTTTAAAGTCACTAAGTATTTGTGCGATACGATTATGACATTCAACGTGTAAATCACCATAAAGCATACCCGGCTTTAAACCTTTACCTAACTCGATTTGTTGAACAGTCATCGCTTGTACAAGCTCAGCAAACTCACCCTGCTTTTTAAAATCATACGTACGAGTAATATCAGCAGCGTAACCATTAAAGTTTGCACCGGCATCAATTAAAAATGAGTTGTGGGTATGCGGCACTTTTGGATCAAAGTGCGTGTAGTGCAAAATAGCGCAGTTTTCGTTAAGCGCAACAATGTTGCCGTACGGCATTTCATTTTCGCTTTGACGTGTCGCCATTAAGTACGCTTGCTGAATATCAAACTCGCTACCACCATTAAAGAATGTATCGCGTGCAGCTTTATGCCCATCTACTGCAATGCGGTTAGCGTTGCGTAAACATTCAAGTTCGTACTGCGTTTTATAAGCGCGGTGGTAATGAAAATAGTTAAGTACAGGCTCAGGGTTCATAATACTAAAACCAAGAGCTTGCGCTACTTCAATGTATTCACCCATGTAAGCATATTTAGCTTTATCGTATGGTAATAACTTTTCTACTTGATCAGGCTGAAGTAGTAGCTCTATATCAAAGTACTCAGCCCAAAAGTCGCGAGGCTCGTCTGGTACTTTATGCCAAAAATCTACCGGGCGATAAAATATGAGTTTTGGCTTGTCGCTGCCATTTACCACAATCCAGCAATGAGGATTATCAATAACCGGTAACCATGCTTTAAACTGTGGATTAACTTTAAATGGATAATACATATCATCTAAAAACTGGCGCTTAGCTTGGCCTGAATGAATTACTAATCCTTCTAACCCTTCGCTATTACAAATTGTACGAGTACGCTGTTGCAGTGTTGCAATATGTTCGGCGTATAAAACGGCTAATTTATCCATTGTTAATCCATCTGTTAAATTTAACTTGCTATGAGTCTATCACTTATACCAATTGCATTAAATTAATGATCTATTATAGCGATAAGAAAATAGCTTAATAACAAGGCTAAAATTATGATACATAGTTGTTCTATATAAATAATTTTTAACGCAGTTATTGAGTTATTTAATACGCTAGAATGATCATGTTTTTAATAAAATTGGTATTACCCTCAGCGCTCAAAAAAGGGGATATCTAAACGCATTAGATATCCCCCTACTTTAAACTTATGCTTACTAACCGCCCATTTTCATTTCGAGTAGCGGCGCTAATACATTACCTTCTCGGCCCATTCTTGTATGGTAAACCTGCCTGTACGCAAATACATTTTTTACGTAATCGCGGGTTTCGCGATACGGAATAAGCTCTACCCATAACTCAGCCGGAATAGCGTCATCAGGTAACCAACGCTTTATACGGTGATAACCCGCATTATAAGAAGCCGTAGCCAGCACTTCATTGCCATGGTTTTTCTTTTTTAAGTACTGTAAGTAACTCGTACCTAACCTAATATTTGTTTTAGGTTGATATAAACGACTACTTGTCACACTGCCTTTATTTACATACTCAGCAGTACTTGGTAATAACTGCATTAAACCACGCGCATTAGCATGCGAGCGTGCATCTGGCGCAAAAGAGCTTTCGCGCCTTGCAATAGCAATACTCCAAGCAACATCTATCTTGCTACGTTTACTGTAGCGCTCAAAAACATCTTGAAACGCAAACGGAAAACGTTGCTCTACATTATCCCACGCTTTAATTTTTGCTAAAGTAAAAATAGTACTGTCGTGCCAACCTAAATCGGTAGATAACTGTGATGCTGCCAGCTTTTCTTCATCGCTAGAGGTATCCGTTAAGTAATTCCATTCACGGCGCGCCGACGTAAAGCGCTCAATATCATAAAGTGCTTTTGCACGCTTAAAGCCTGGTGCATTACTCACTTTATCTACAAGTACCTTATCGACTGCTAAAGGCTGATTATTTAAATCAACGGGCAACCCCAAACGTGCTGCAGCTAAAAAGCCGTAATAATCACGATTAGCCGCTACTTTCTTCCAAATGTCGTCTGCTTTTTGTTGCTCGCCACGTTGTGCATAGCTATAAGCTAACCAATATTGCTGACCAAGGCTTAAATTTTCTTTACCTGTAAAAAATGCAGCAATCCCTTCCCAATCTTGGGTTTTGAGCATATTGCCCAGTTGCCACTGAATAAGCTTGCTGTCTAGTCGCTCTTTTGGCACTTTATTTAGCCAAAAGCTCGCTTGTTTATGCCCGCTAGAGGCAAGTGACAATGCAAAGGTGTAATACACATCCGCTTTTTCTTCATCGCTGTACTTAAATATTTTTTCTAGCTTTTCCCATGCTTTTAAAGCTAGCTCTTTATCGCGCCAAACCAAACGCTTAACACCATAAATAGCTATTTGCCCTTCTTTAGCCGACTTGTTTTTATATCTATATAATCCAGCGGCTGCGCTTGGATCTTTTCGCACTTTTAAATATAAGTCAGCTAAGTAACGCTCCTTACTTGGTAATAAAGTTTTTAAGTAAGGTAATAAGCTTTGCGTTCCGCCTTGTGCAGCAAGTGTTACACGCTTCCAAACCGTTTCTTCTTTCATGTAGCCTTTTTTACGCCACGTAGAAAATAAACTATCACAACCATTAGGTTGCGATTTACCTACAGCCCATAAGTCGGTCACCTGATTTAGAATTGCCTTTTCGGGCGCACCTAAATCAAGCTGAAAATCTAAATAAGTACAAGTAAGCTCCGTATTAGACGTTTCACGATAGTTGCGGATATACGCCGCCTTTTCGTTGTTATCTTTTAAATATTCTAACCACGCTTTGCGCACCGGCCACTCAAGCGGCGTATGCTGGTATATATTTAAATATTCTTCTATTTCTGCCTGATGTTTAATGCTCGGATGGCGCTGCCAATACGTTTTTTCAACATAAGGTTTTAGCGGATGATTTAGGTTACTAACCGCTTGTTTAAAGTCTTGGTAACTGCCGTACCTTACTTTTTTTTCGGCATCTAAAAATGCATCGTTATCGATACTTGCCTCGGCAGAATGAAGAGGAAAAATGAATGCAGCTGCCGCAACACTTAGTAAATATTTTTTCATAATGTCCTTTAATAAAAATTAAAGTTGTGAATAAAAACTCTTCAACCACCTTAGCACCAAACCAGCTATATTTTAACCAGTCGATTGTAACCGAGTTAAATTTTTCGTTGCATTTTTAATTTAAAGCAAGCACACTGATTGAAATGCAAACTCATCGTACCAGTCTTAGTTCGTCAACTAGGGAGAATAATAATGTTATATAAAAGCGATTCCTTTGAAGTTAGCTTCCTGAAGGAAAACATCGCCGAGTTTAAGTTTTGTGTTGCAGGTTCTGTAAACACACTATCTCAAAAAACTCTTTCAGATTGCGCAGCAGCATTAAAAGAATTAGCCGCCAATACTGATATCAAAGGCATGATTTTTACCAGTGATAAAGACCACTTTATTATTGGTGCCGATATCTTCGAATTTTTACCTACATTTACTAAACCTGAAGAAGAATTAGTAGTGTGGATCAAAAACGCAACCGACGTTTTTGATGCAATTGAAGATTTACCATTCCCAACTCTAAGCGCTATAAACGGTATGGCACTTGGCGGTGGTTGTGAGTGGGCACTTGCTACCGATTATCGTGTGGCAAGCGAAACAGCTAAAATGGGCCTACCAGAAGTTAAACTTGGCATAATGCCAGGGTTTGGTGGCACAGTGCGATTACCACGTATCATTGGCGCCGATAACGCGATGATGTGGATTACCTCAGGCGCAGAAAACCGCGCAGCAGATGCCCTTAAAGTAGGTGCGTTTGATGCGGTAGTTAGTGCTGACAAACTTCTAGAGTCAAGTGTATCAACACTTGAACTGGCGATTGCTGGCAAGCTAGATTGGCAAGCAAAACGCAACGTAAAACTACAGCCACTTAAATTAAACCGTGTTGAGCAAGGCATGAGCTTTGCTATGGCAGAAGGTATGGTAATGGGTAAAACCAAAGGCCACTATCCTGCACCGGTTATGGCTGTACGTACTATTAAAGCAGCGGCAAACTGTACTCGCGATGAAGCAATGGCAATCGAAAATGCCAACTTTGCTAAATTAGCACGTACACCAGAAGCAGCTGCACAGACAGGTATATTCCTAGCTGACCAATACATTAAAGGTAAAGCACGTAAATTTGCTAAGCACAGCGATGTAGAAATCAAACAAGCCGCTGTATTAGGTGCTGGTATTATGGGTGGCGGTATTGCATACCAGTCTGCTTATAAAGGTACACCTATTATAATGAAAGACATCCAACAAGATGCGCTTGATTTAGGTATGGGTGAAGCATCTAAATTATTAGGTGCAAAAGTTAAGCGTGGTCACATGCCAATGGAAAAAATGTTGGCAACACTTAGCAAAATTAAGCCAACACTTAACGAGTCAGACCTACAAAGTGCCAACATCATTGTTGAAGCCGTTGTAGAAAACCCTAAAGTTAAGCAAGCAGTACTCGCTGATCTTGAAAAGAACATGCCAGAAGGCACTGTACTTACTTCAAATACATCGACTATTTGTATTGATTTACTAGCACAAGCGCTAGATAAGCCAGAAAATTTCTGTGGTATGCACTTTTTCAACCCTGTGCCAAAAATGCCATTAGTAGAAATTATCCGTGGTGCAAAAACCTCAGATAAAACAATCAATGCAGTAGTCGATTACGCGCTTAAATTAGGTAAATCGCCAATTGTTGTTAACGATTGCCCAGGCTTTTTTGTAAACCGTGTTTTATTCCCTTACTTTGCAGGTTTTAGCAAATTAGTGGTTGAAGGCGCTAACTTTGCAAAAGTAGATAAAGTAATGGAAAACGTATTTGGCTGGCCTATGGGTCCGGCTTACTTACTTGATGTTGTAGGTATTGATACAGCGTTCCATTGTACTGGCGTAATGGCTGACGGTTTCCCTGAGCGTATGGCGCGTGCTGATAAAGACCCTGTGACTATTTTTGCCAACGAAAAACGTTTTGGTCAAAAGAACAAAGCCGGTTTTTACAAATACGAAACAGATCGTCGCGGTCGTCTTAAAAAGTCTCATGACGAGACAGCAATTGAGCTATTAAGCCCAATTACAGACGCACCAAAAGAATTTGATAAACAAGAAATCATCGACCGTTGTATGATTCCAATGATCAACGAAGTGCTACTGTGCTTGCAAGAAGGTATTGTTGCCTCACCGCAAGAAGCAGATATGGCATTAGTTTACGGTGTTGGTTTCCCTCCATTTAGAGGCGGCGCGTTCCGTTACTTAGATCAAACTGGTTTAGCTAACTTTGTTGCAGCAGCAGACAAATACGCTCACCTAGGTGCGATTTACCAAGTATCTGAACAAACTCGCAAGTGGGCCGAAGAAGGTCGTGTTTTCTATAAGGTGGAAGGTTAATATCATGAATAATCCAGTAATTGTAGATTGTATCCGCACACCAATGGGTCGCTCTAAAAGTGGTGTATTCAAACATAAACGTGCAGAAGACTTAAGCGCACATTTAATGAAAGGCTTACTAGATCGCAACCCAGCAGTTGATCCAGCATCAATTGACGATATTTATTGGGGTTGTGTACAGCAAACATTAGAGCAAGGCTTTAACGTAGCGCGTAACGCATCATTGCTTGCCGGTATTCCGCACAGCGTTCCTGCTGTTACGGTTAACCGTTTATGTGGCTCTTCTATGCAAGCATTGCATGACGCAGCACGCGCAATAATGACAGGCGCTGGCGACACTTACCTAATTGGTGGTGTTGAGCACATGGGTCACGTACCTATGACTCACGGCAACGACTTTCACCCAGGCTTAGCAACATCAATTGCACAAGCGTCTGGCTCTATGGGCTTAACAGCAGAATACCTTGCTACGCTTCATGGCATTAGCCGTGAGCAACAAGATGAATTTGCTTACCGTTCACATCAACGAGCACAAGCTGCAACTGTTGAAGGCCGTTTCCGTCGCGAAATTTTAGCAATGGAAGGTCACGCAGCAGATGGTTCGCTTATCTTAGTTGAAGACGACGAAGTAATTCGCCCAGAAACAACAGTAGAAGGCTTATCAAAGCTTCGCCCTGTATTTAACCCTGCATCGGGTACGGTAACAGCCGGTACTTCTTCTGCACTTTCTGACGGCGCATCTGCAATGTTAGTAATGAGCGAAGAAAAAGCAAAAGAACTTGGTTTACCAATTCGTGCACGTATTAAAGCAATGGCAGTCGCTGGTTGCGATCCATCAATTATGGGTTACGGCCCAGTACCAGCAAGTAAAAAAGCACTTGCACAAGCCGGTATTACAATTGATGACTTAGGTGTAGTAGAACTTAACGAAGCCTTTGCAGCTCAATCATTACCTGTAATGAAAGATTTAGGGTTAATGGATGTAGTTGACGAAAAAGTGAATTTAAATGGCGGCGCAATCGCACTTGGTCACCCACTGGGTTGTTCGGGTTCGCGTATTAGCACATCGCTTATTCACTTAATGGAAGACAAAAATGTACGATACGGTTTAGCAACTATGTGTATTGGTTTAGGCCAAGGCATTGCAACTGTATTTGAACGTGTTCAAGACTAATTAGTTTAAACATGTAAAACCATCTTGGTGATTAAAAAGGCGAACTGATTTTATTCAGTTCGCCTTTTTTATTAGCTTCAATTTATAAAAACGTCCCATTATCAAACAAGCATGTAACAGCGTAATTATGTGATCGGGCGTATTATTAAATAAAGCATTTTGAAACTGCTAAAAGCATTAAGTAAAATAGTTAAATTACACATAAAATTGCGTTAAACTGCAAAACTTATTAATTGCTATATCTAAGCACTCGCGTACACAGCAATCACTTTAATTAAACAGGCCAATTTATTATGAGCTTTGATAATCCCGATCACCAATTAGATGCCATAGGCCTTCGCTGCCCAGAGCCAGTAATGATGGTACGTGCTGCTATTCGTAAAATGAGTGATGGTGAAACGTTATTAATAACTGCTGATGACCCATCAACCACTCGCGACATTCCGAGTTTTTGTACGTTTATGGATCACACGCTGGTGGCTAAAGATGCAGAAGAAGCACCGTATAGATATGTGGTTAAGAAAGGGCTTTAAAATAACGTAGGTTGGGTTGAGTTTTACGAAACCCAACGTATCTTATAATAATCGAAATAATTTCACTCATCGTATATATCGTTTAACTTATTATCACTCCCTCAGTTACTCGGTAATTTTGAATCTTTGACATATCGATGAAAACTCGAAAAAGGCCAATTACTGGCTTTAGAAACATATTTATGTTTCACAGGGTTGTAGTGGATATAATTAATATGGTTATTTAAGTCTTCTTCATCTCTAATTTTATGCTCCCAATAACGGGCTGCCAAATTCCACGCTCTCCCTTCGCTATTCGACTTTTATTACAAAATTCTGTTGCTGGAAGCTCTCGAGAAAAGCCTGATTTTATAAGCCGCCTACGCATTGCATAATTATTATCGCCTTTTGGTAATTGCCAAATAACATGAAGGTGATCGGGCATGATAACGATTGCAATCGTCTTTATTGGATGCTTTTTTGCCACCTTTGAATACACACGACGTAATAACTCTATATTTTCCACGAGCAAATGCTGAGATCTATCTTCTAAATTTACCGTAAAAAAATAACATGCGCCCGCCTCTAACATACGTTTATAACGCATATTTTTACCTATAGAATAAACAGATAAATAAGAGTATAGATTAGTTTTGTTAATTATAATCAAGACAATTTTAAGTCAAACTTATCCATGATATTGTTGCACGGTTATAGCAACCACATAAACTTGTGTCTGGCGTAGGTTGTTTAATAACCACCAAAATAGTTTTATTCGCCACACATGTTGGGTTTCGTTTCACTCTACCCAACCTACGAAACCCCCTTGGTGTTAATGCTGAATAAATCCTACAACGTCCTTGTCACAAGTCCATCAACCCACTAGGGCTATTAAATAGCTAAAAATCACTTCTTCGTTATCGTCACTTGTGGCTTATCGTAGTCACTGTAATCAATACTTACTATGTATGTGCCTTTTATTGCTGGTGTGAAACTAAAGTAGTTATAAATAGTATTACAGTCTGCGATAGCTGGCTGGCCGAGTGTTAGTTTTTGCCCTGCTGGTTGTGCATCGCTGTAACCACAGTTGTAACCTTCACTAAAATCGGCATCGGCTATTTTAAATTCGTACACTTTACCTGGGGTCGAAAATTTAACTTGTGTTTGATAAAGCGCAGGGCCAACTGGCGCAAACTGATACTGGGGTTCTGCATCCCACAATGTAAAGTCGCCACGTAAGTAAATTGTGCGGTCAAGCTCTTGCTGTGGTAAAACATCATTAATCGAAATTTGGCTTGTACAGGCAGTAAGTAAACCAGCAATTGCTAAGGTGAAAATTCGTTTCATAGAAATCATCAATGGGTATCCTTTGCATACAGTGAAAACTAAAAAGCCAGCAAAACGCTGGCTTTTAAAATTGCTAATCGGTGTTATTTTTGTAAAACAGAAATATCCGCAATACCTAAAAACAATCCGCTTAGCTGGCTTAATAGCGCAAGACGATTTTGCTTAACAGCTTCATCGTCGGCCATAACCATTACGTTGTCAAAAAAGTTATCAACACTTTCACGAATACCCGCCAATTGGCTTAATGCTTCTTGGTAGTTTCCATCTGCGTAAAGTGGCGCAAGGTCAGTGGCAAATTTTGCTACTTGTGATGCCAATACTTTTTCGGCGTCGTCGCTTAATAAGCTCTCATCAACACTACCTTGGCTGGTAATGTCGTTTTTAGCCAGAATATTACCTACGCGTTTATTAGCCGCTGCAAGCGCTTCTGCTGCGTCTAATGTACGGAAGTGACTTACGGCTTTAACACGGCGGTCAAAATCAACAGGTTTAGTCGGACGACGTGCAAGCACTGCTTGAATTACGTCTACTTCAATACCTTCGTCTTGATACCAAGCACGGAAGCGCCCTAGCATAAATTCAAATACGTCAGTTGATACATTTAAGTTTGTTAACTTGTCGCCAAACAATGTTTGCGATTTAGCTACTAGGTCTAAAATATCAAGTGGTAGTTCTTTTTCTACCATGATGCGCAGTGCACCAATAGCAGCACGACGAAGAGCAAATGGGTCTTTGTCACCTTTAGGTGCTTGGCCTATACCAAAAATACCCACCAGCGTGTCAAACTTATCAGCAATCGCTACTGCGCAGCTAATTAAGTTTGTTGGTAGGTTATCTCCTGCAAAGCGTGGCATGTACTGCTCGTTTTGCGCTACGGCTACATCTTCGGCTTCACCATCGTGGCGAGCGTAATGCATTCCCATTACACCTTGCACGTCGGTAAATTCCATAACCATTTCAGTCATTAGGTCAGTTTTACTTAATAAGCCTGCACGCTGTGCTAGGTCTTTATCAGCACCTAATTGCTCAGCAATATAACCTGCAAGTTCACTAATACGCTGAGACTTATCTTTAAGCGTACCAAGTTGCTTTTGGAACAATACGCTATCAAGCGACTCTAATCGGCTTTCTAGGGTTTTCTTTTTATCTGTTTCAAAGAAGAACTGTGCATCGGCTAAACGCGGGCGCACTACTTTCTCGTTACCAGAAATAACCACACTTGGATCTTTACTTTCGATGTTAGATACAAACAAAAACTTATTTAAAAGTTTGCCGTTTTGATCTAATAACGGGAAGTATTTTTGATCGTCTTTCATGGTGTAAATTAACGCTTCGGCTGGTACATCTAAAAATGCTTCTTCAAATGTTGCCGTTAAAGTAACTGGCCACTCTACAAGTGATGTTACTTCTTCTAGTAAATCTTCATCCATTGCAACAACAGCGTTAACTGCGCTTGCAGCCTCTTCTATTTGTGCACGAATTTGCGCTTTACGTTGCTCGTAATCAGCAATAACGTAAGCAGATTTAAGTACGTCAAAAACGTCATCTGCATGGTTAATGCTAATTTTTTCTGGGTGATGAAAACGATGACCCTGAAGCTGGTTAGTTATTTGCTTACCAAGAATTTCGCCTTCAAGTAGCTCATCACCAAATAAAATAGTGACTGTATGCACAGGACGAATAAATTGTGTTTTATTCGCGCCCCAACGCATTGGTTTAGGGATTGGTAATTTACTTAACGCTTTAGTGATAGCATCTGTCATTAGGGTTTTAGTTTCTTGCCCTGCTACTTTAGCAATGTGCAATAACCAAGCGCCTTTATCGGTTTCAAGTGTTTGTGCGTCTTTTACTTCAATACCACAACCACGTGCCCAACCCATTGCTGCTTTTGTTGGGTTACCTTCGCTGTCAAACGCTGCCTTTGTTGCTGGACCACGCTTTTCAACTTCTTTGTCTTGTTGCTTAGCTTCAAGCGCTTTTACTTGTAAACCCAAACGACGAGGCGATGCATACCAGCTTACGCCTTGGTGTGCTAATTCTAATGTTTCTAGCTCTTGAGTTAAGTTTGCAGCAAAGGCTTCTGCTAGTTTACGCAGTGCTTTTGGTGGTAACTCTTCAGTGCCAATTTCTACTAATAAATTTTGTGCTGACATTTTACTTATCCTTACACAGCGGGAAACCAAGCGCTTCACGTTTGTCATAGTAACTTTGTGCACACGCTTTTGATAACGCACGAACGCGTAAAATATAACGCTGACGTTCGGTTACCGAAATTGCGTGGCGTGCGTCTAGTAAGTTAAATGCGTGCGATGCTTTCATTACTTGCTCGTATGCAGGTAGTGGTAAGTTAGCTTCAATTAACTTTTGGCTTTCTGCTTCACACTTATCAAACTGTGCAAATAAGTCTTCTACGTTTGCATGTTCAAAATTATAAGTAGATTGCTCTACTTCATTTTGATGGAACACGTCGCCGTATGTTACGCGCCCTAGTGGACCGTCTGCCCATACTAGGTCGTAAATGCTATCTACGCCTTGAATGTACATTGCTAAACGCTCTAGGCCGTAAGTAATTTCGCCTGTTACTGGTGAGCACTCTAAGCCACCCACTTGTTGAAAGTAGGTAAACTGCGTTACTTCCATGCCGTTTAACCAAATTTCCCATCCCAAGCCCCATGCGCCTAGCGTAGGTGATTCCCAGTTATCTTCTACAAAGCGAACTTCGTGAGTAAGGGTATCAATACCCATTGCCGCTAATGAGCCTAAGTAAAGCTCTTGGATGTTATCTGGCGATGGCTTTAAAACTACTTGGAATTGGTAGTAATGTTGTAGGCGATTTGGGTTTTCACCATAGCGGCCATCCGTAGGACGACGACACGGCTGAACGTACGCGCTCGACATTGGCTCTGGACCAATAGACTTTAAAAATGTTTGCGGGTGAAATGTCCCGGCGCCCACTTCCATATCAAGTGGTTGAATAATGACACAGCCTTGCTGCGCCCAATAATCCTGTAAAGCCAGGATCAAACCTTGAAAGGTTTTTACGTCATATTTTTGCATATTTGGCTTTTTACTATCTAAGAAGTAGCGTGAAAATTACCCTTAGTATACCGTGTGTACACTCAGGTTTTAAGCAGTTTGTGTAATTGAAAAAATAAAAAAGGAGCCATTAGGCTAATGCCAGTCAGTTAAGCTGACTGGCATCTTTCTTTTTATGGGGATACTTAGATGGTTTTGGCTTAACCCATCGGG